>DATETD010000441.1:0-18465 GCA_035283885.1 Rhodocyclaceae bacterium | reverse complement strand
TCATGCCGAGCAAGCCGACGCGGCCTTTAATGGCGTGGGCGAATTTGCGCGCCGGTTCGGTTTCATGCGTCGCCAGCAGTCGGCGCAGTTCGGCGGTGTAGGTCGGCGCATCGGCGGCGAATTCCATCAGCCAGTAGCGATAGCGTTCCTCGTTATGCGCAAAACGGCTCAAGGCGGCGGCGCTGTCGATACCGCGCAGCGCCGACAGGGCGGAGTTGGCGGAATCGGTAGCACTGCCGGGCGGTAATGGCGGTAATGGCAATAATGGCGATAATGGCATTAAGGCGCGTTCGTGTTGTTTCTCCGGCGCGATCCACTTGGCGAGCAGGCGGTAGAAGGACTCGGTTTCGAACGGTTTGCCGATATGGTCGTTCATGCCGGCGGCCCGGCTGATCTGCTTTTCATGCTCCATGGTGTGGGCGGTCATGGCGACGATAGGCAATGTGGCGAAGCGCGGGTCGGCGCGTAGTGCGCGGGTGGCGGTGAGGCCGTCCATCACCGGCATCTGGATATCCATCAGCACCAGATCGAAGTAGCCGGGATCGTGCGCTTGCAGCAGATCGAGCGCCAGTTGGCCATGGGCGGCCATGTGACAGACGATGCCGACATTGGCGAGCAGCTCGCCGACGATTTCGCGGTTCATGGCTTGATCTTCGACTGCGAGCACCCGTACATCGGCATAGTGGATGTTCATGACGTAGGCGCCGGCGCAGGCGCTAGGGTCGTCGTCGTGCAGTTCGTCGGCGTCGCCCGTCTCCAATCGGAGCTCGATCTTGAAGGTGCTGCCGCGTCCCGCTTCGCTGACGACGGATATCTGTCCGTCCATCATTTCCGTCAGCCGTTTGCATAGTGCGAGGCCGAGGCCGGTGCCGCCATAGCGACGACTCATCGTGGCGTCGGCTTGCGCGAAGGGTTGGAACAGCCGCGCGATGTCGGCGGCGTCGATGCCGATGCCGCTGTCCTTGATTTCAAACGCCAAATGAATTTCGTTTTCGTTGCGCGCACGCACGGCGATGCGTAATTCGATCTGTCCGGCGTCGGTGAATTTAATCGCGTTGCTCAACAGATTCAGCAAAATCTGTTCGATGCGCAAGGGGTCGCCGCGCAGTACGTCGGGCACGTCGGCGTCGATGCGTTCGATCAGCGGCAAGGCTTTTTCCGCTAGGCTGTAGGAAACGACCGAGCGGCAGCGCGCCAGCAGACGTTCGAGGCTGAAGCTGACCGGGTCCAGCTCCATGCGTCCGGCGGCGATTTTCGATAGATCGAGCAAATCGTTGATGATGTTCGCCAGGGTTTTTCCCGCCATGACGATCTTGTTCAAGTAGTCGAGCGGCTTGGGCGCGGCGCCGAGACGTTGCGCCAGATTCGCGAGGCCGATGATCGCGTTGAGCGGGGTGCGCAATTCGTGGCTGACGTTGGCGAGGAATTGATCTTTGGCCAGGTCGGCCTGTTGCGCCGCTTCGAGCGCGCGCGCCAGATCGGCAGTGCGCTGGGCGACCTGCGCTTCGAGATCGGATTGGTAGCGTTGCCGTTGTCGTTCGGCTTGCTTGCGTTCGTCGATATCGCGCAAGAAAGCGACGATCTGACCGCCATGAATGTCGCGGTAGCTGGCGTTGACTTCGACATGCCAGATCGAACCATCCTTGCGGCGATGGCGGGTTTCGAAGCAGTCATTGCCGTTTTCGATGATCTTGCGGATATGTATCTCAATTTCAATGTGGTTTTCGTCGGCTTCGAGATCGGCAACGGTCATACAGTGCAGTTCTTCGAGGCTATAGCCCGAGAGTCGGCTGTAACTCGGGTTGACTTCGAGCAAACGGCCATCTGCGATGCCGACGATCCAGAAACCGTCCTGCGTCGTCGCCAGAATATTGCGATGCATTTCGTCGCCGGCGCGCAAGGCTTCTTGCGCTTGGCGTTCTTGCGTGATGTCGCGGGCGATGCTGCTGAAGCCGACGATCCGGCCCGACGACGAGCGATCGGCGACGATATTCCATTGCATCAGATGCGTAGCGCCTTGACGGCTGAGAATGCGATTTTCGAAGCGGAAAGTGGGCGCTTGGCTTTCCAGCCAGCCGGCAAATGCCGCTTGAGTCGCCGCTCTATCGTCCGGGCTGATGAAGTCGAAGGTCGATAGCCCGATGCACTGCTCCGGCGGCAAGCCGAAATACGGCTTCGACATGCGGTTGACGAAATCGAGTCGTCCGTGCGTATCGACGCGGGTAATCAGATCCGGCGTGCCTTCGACCATGGTTCGATAGCGCGCCTCGGATTCGTGCAAAGCGATTTCGGCGCGGCGGCGGCGGCGGCGGTTGATCAGCAAGGCGGCGATCGTTGCGGATTGCAGCACGAAGAAAATCGTCAGGGCGATTATGTGGGCATAGTATTGCTCCCACAACGTCGGCGTGCGCTCGATGAAGAGGCTATTTTGCGGCAGTCGGCGCGGATCGCCTTGCCAGCGTCGAATCTGCTGCCAGTTGAATTCGGGGGCGACGCCGATATTCATCGGCGTCATCGCTTGGGTCAGTTGGAGTTTGCCGCTCATCATGTCCAGCGCCAACTGCGCCGTCTTTTCTCCGGAGGTTCTGACATTCACCACCGAGCCGCCGATGCCGCCGTTGAGCAGGTTGAAGTCGTACAAGCCGAACACCGGGGCGTTCGCTGCCTCGACGATTTTTTTCTCGACTTCGTAGGCGATGGTGACCTGTCCTGCGCCATCGCGATTGTATTGCGTGAAAATGACGATGCTGTTGGGCGGCAACTGCCGGGCACGTTGCAGGGTTTGTTCCAGCGTGAGTCCGACGGTGTCTTCGATGTGCAGTTTTCCACGCCATGGGGCGGCAATTTCGGCGGCGGATTGAGCCATTTTGCGATCGGCGTCGCTGCTGCCGGCGACAAACAGCACGCGCTGGGTGGCTGGAAATAAGTTTATGGCATATTTTAGCGTGCCTTCGATGTCGAATTGCGAAATCAGGCTGAGCAGGCGTCGTTCGCCGAGTTTGCGCGGATCGGGCAGCGGCGCCTGATAGCTGATCAGCGGGGCGGTAGGGGCCAGCATCCGCCCTTCGTCGAGCAGGAAATTCAGCGCGGGCTGCTGTCCGGTCAATACGATGTCGATTTTGCGCTTGGCGTATTTTTTCAAGAGCAGGTCGCGCAGTTGTTCTCGATAATGCGCGACGTCCTTGGAGCGTTCCAGATCCAAATATTCCAGAAACAAGTGGGTGACGTCGATTCCGGCGGCGCTCATCGCCGCGCGGAATCCATCGCCGAAAAGCTCTGTACCCTTGCCGCCGTCGCCGTAGGAATAGAGGAAGAGGATATTTTTCTGCTTGTCTTGCGCGGAGGAAGGCGTGGTTTCGGCGTAAAGCAAGCCGGATGTCAGTGCGATGAAAAGCACCCAAGCAAGTCGTATTGCAGTCATCGTTGCTTCCTTGTCATGTCGGATTCGCCAGTCGATGCGGAAGATGCAATTTACCTTAGTTTCGACAGCGGCGATGCGCCGTCCGCCGAAAATCGTCGGGGTTGCGGACGCCGCCGTCCCGCCGGCGCCGACTTTTAGCGACGGGCCGAGAATGCCGAAAGCTCAGGCTTGGCCGGATTCCTTGAGCAGTTGCCGGTAATGTTCCATGCGCCGTGGATGGATCGTCCCAGCGGCGACGGCGGATTTGATGGCGCAATCGGGTTCGCTTTGGTGTCGACAGTTGCGGAAACGGCAATTACCCTGGTGAGGACGAAATTCGACGAAGCCGAACTCGATTTCCTCGATGCTCAAATGATTCAGACCGAATTCCTGCAAGCCGGGGCTGTCGATCAGCGCGCTGTGCGGGGCTAGGCGATACAGGCGCGCGTAGGTGGTGGTGTGTTTGCCGGAATCCAGCGCGAGCGAGATTTCCCGGGTGTGTGCGGCGGCGTGCGGGAATAGGCCGTTGATGATAGTGGACTTTCCCATGCCGGATTGGCCGACCAGCACCGAGGTTTGAGCATCGAGGTGCGGCGTCAGTGCGGCGACGTTTTGCAGCGCGGCCAATTCGACGACGCGATAGCCTAATGCGACAAAGGGTTGCAATTGCCGCCGGGCGTCGGCCAGCTTGTCGCTGCGGTCGATCTTATTGAGTACGATTAGGACATCGAGCGATTGATGTTCGGCGGCGACCAGTGCGCGACTCAGCAGCAAGTCGCTGAAGCCGGGTTCGGTGGCGACGACCAGAATCAATTGGGTGACATTGGCGGCGATCAGTTTTTGGCGATAGGCGTCGCTACGATAAAGCAAGCTGCGACGCGGACGATGCGCGAGGATTTGACCGTCGGCGTTGAGTTCGACTTCGTCGCCGCAGGCATAGGGGCTTTTCTTGCCGCGCGGATAACCCGTGACCACGCGGCCATCGTCGAGTTCGATTTCGTAGTGCCTGCCGAACGCGGCGACGATGGTTCCCGTGGCATTCAAGACGGATGGCCCAGAAGACCTAGGTGGGCGATGCGTTGGCTGGCGGGTGGGTGCGAGTCGTAAAACAGCGAATGCAGCGGATCGGGCGTCAAGGTGGCGGCATTATCCCGATACAGCTTGACCAGCGCGGTCACCATGTCGGCGGCGTCGGTTTGGCGCGCGGCGTAAGCGTCGGCTTGGTATTCGTGGCGGCGCGACAACATCGAGCCGAGCGGCGCCAGCGGAAACAGGAACCACGGCAAGACCATAGAGAACAACAGCAGCCCCATCGCCGTCCCGCCAGCGCCGACTTTTAAGCCTTCAAAGACCCAGGGCTGGTGGATCAATTGCCCCAGCAGCGCAAGGAAGCCTAGCGTGGCGATACTCATCAGCACGATGCGTTTGGCGACGTGACGATGATGGAAATGCCCCAATTCGTGCGCCAACACCGCTTCGATTTCCGCCGGCGTGAGTTTTTCGATCAGGGTGTCGAAAAACACGATGCGCCGCGCGGAGCCGAAGCCGGTGAAATAGGCGTTGCCATGCGCCGAGCGCTTCGATCCGTCCATCACGAACAGGCCGGACGCCGAGAAGCCGCAGCGTCGCAGCAGCGCTTCGATACGCGCTTTAAGCGCATCGTCTTGCAGCGGCGTGAATTTATTGAATAGCGGCGCGATGACGGTAGGGTAGAGTAGCAGTATCAGCACATTAAAGCCCAGCCACACCATCCAGACATACAGCCACCAGGACTCGCCCATCGCTTCCATCAACCACAGCACGCACCACAGCAAGGGCGCGCCGATCAGGACGCTCAGGGCTAGGCTTTTGACCAGATCGGTCCACCAGAGTCCGGCGGTGGTTTTATTGAAGCCGAAGCGCGCTTCGAGGCGGAAGGTGCGATACAGGCTGGCCGGCAGGTCGATCGCGAAGCCGATCAGCGCCACGCCGGCGAATAGCAGCAGCCCTTGCACATGGCGATGCTCGCTGAGTTGGTGGGCGAATTGGTCGATGTCTTTGATGACGCCGCCGAAGGTGAGGGCGAGAAACAACGCGACTTCGATCGCCAGTTCCAGCATGCCGAGCTTGACTTTGGCGACGGTGTAATCGGCGGCTTTGCGATGGTCGGCCGGGGCGATATGTGCGGCGAATTCAGTCGGCACGCATTCGCGATGCGCGACGACATGGCCGATATGGCGCCAGCCGAGCCAATAGCGCAGGCACGTCGATAGAGCGAGGGCGAGTAAAACCAGGGTGGCGAAGGCGGAGGCGGTCATAAATATTCGGTAGGAGGTCGGCGGTCAGGGTGGAAATGCGCCAGAATACGCGGCGATCGTTACGAAAGAAGAAAGGGAGGGAAATGATGGCGCAGGATAAGAACGCATTAGTGTGGCTGGATATGGAGATGACGGGGCTGAACCCGGATAACGACAAAATCATCGAGCTGGCGCTGGTGGTGACCAACTCGAATCTCGACATTATCGCCGAGGCGCCGACTTGGGTGGTGCACCAAGCCGATAGCGTGCTCGACGGTATGGATGAATGGAACCGCAACACCCATGGCCGTTCGGGCTTGACCGATCGGGTCAAAGCGGCGATTCTGACCGAGGCGGATGTCGAGGAACAGGCTTTGGATTTCCTTAAACGTCATATTCCGAAGCAAACCTCGCCGATGTGCGGCAATTCGATTTGTCAGGACAGGCGCTTTATGGCGCGTTATATGCCCAAGCTCGAAGATTGGTTCCACTATCGCAATCTGGATGTGTCGACGCTGAAGGAGCTATGCAAACGCTGGCGGCCCGATATCAAGAAGGGCGTGAAGAAACACGGTCGTCATGAAGCGCTCGCGGATATCATCGAGTCGATCGACGAGTTGAAATATTATCGCGAGCATTTTTTGCGGATGGGGCCGGAGGCGGCGCAATAGGGTTCGGCTTATCGGCTTGTGGCGCTTCCTGGCCGACGCTGCAGCACTTTTTCACAGCCGTCCCGCCAGAGCCGACTTTTCGCGATGCGCCGGAGTCGCATCAATGACCCCGGCGCGTCGCGATCAGCGTTTCGGCGCTTCGCGCGGAATCGGCTTCACGTTCCAGATTACTTCGCAGTATTCGCGAATGGTGCGATCCGACGAGAATTTACCCATTCCAGCCACATTGAGAATCGCCTTGCGCGTCCAGGCGGCGGAGTCGCGATACAAGCGTCCGACTTGATCCTGGCAGGTCATGTAGGAGGCGTAGTCCGCCAGCAACATGTACTTGTCGCCGTGGTACGTCAGCGAATCGAAGATCGGTTTGAAGCGGTCGCGGTCTTCGGGCGAGAAATAGCCGTCGCGTATCATGTCGAGCGCCTGCTTCAGTTCGATGTTGTTGTCGTAGTAGGTCCAGGGGTTGTAGCCCTCGTTGCCGAGTACGGCGACTTCGCGCGTCGTCATGCCGAAGATGAAGATGTTTTCCGCGCCGACTTCGTTGCGGATCTCCACATTCGCGCCGTCGAGCGTGCCTATGGTCAGCGCGCCGTTGAGCGAGAGCTTCATATTGCCGGTGCCCGAGGCTTCGGTGCCGGCGGTGGAGATTTGCTCGGACAGGTCGGCGGCCGGAACGATCAGTTCGGCGGTGGAGACGTCGTAGTTCGGTAAGTAGACCACTTTCAAACGGTCGCGCACCAGCGGATCGTTATTGACGATGTCGGCGACGTTGTTGATCAAACGAATGATCAGCTTGGCCATATAGTAGCCCGGCGCCGCTTTGCCGCCGAAGATCACGGTGCGCGGTGGGAAGTCGCCGCCGGCGCACAGCAGGTTGTATTGCGTGACGACGTGCAATACGTTCAGCAATTGGCGCTTGTATTCGTGAATGCGTTTGATCTGCACGTCGAACATCGAGTTCGGATCGACTTCGATGCCGAGGCGTTGACGGATGACTTCGGCCAGGCGTGTTTTATTCTGTCGTTTGACCTCGACAAAGCCGGCGACGAATTCGGGATCGTCGGCCAGCGGCCTGAGGCGGCGCAGTTGGTCGAGATCTTTGAGCCAGTCTTTGCCGATGTGCTTGGAGATCAAGGCCGACAGTCCGGGGTTGGCCTGGTTGAGCCAACGGCGCGGCGTGATGCCGTTCGTCATGTTGACGATCTTCTTCGGCCACAGGCGATGGAAGTCGGCGAAGATGGTTTCCTTCATCAGTCGGGTATGGATTTCGGCGACGCCATTGACGTTGTGGCTGCCGACGATGGCCAGGTGGGACATGCGGATGCGGCGACCGTTGGATTCGTCGACGATCGACATGCGTTTCCACAGTTCCGGCTCGCCGGGGTAGCGGTGCATCACGTCCTTCATGAACAGATGATTGATTTCGAAAATGATCTGCAAATGACGCGGCAGTATGCGTTCGAATAGGGCGACCGGCCAGGTTTCGAGCGCTTCGGGCATCAAGGTATGGTTGGTGTAGGCGAAGGTGCGGGTGGTGATGTTCCAGGCCTTCGCCCAGTCCAATTGATGCTGGTCGACCAGAATGCGCATCAGTTCGGCGACGGCGATCGACGGATGGGTGTCGTTGAGTTGAATGGCGACTTTATCCGGCAGTCCTTCCAGGTTCACGCCGTTTTTGCCGTAGCGATAGAACATGTCTTGCAACGAGGCGCTGACGAAGAAATATTGTTGCTTCAGACGCAACTCGCGCCCCATCTCGGTGGTGTCGTCCGGATAGAGCACCTTGGACAGATTTTCCGTATCGTTCTTGTCTTCGACCGCTTTGATATAGTTGCCTTGGTTGAAGTGCTTGAGATCGAAGTCGTGGCTCGACTTGGCGGCCCATAGGCGCATGTTATTGACGGTGGCGGTGTCGTAGCCGGGAATTGGATAGTCGTAAGCCATCGCCATGACGTCGTCGGTGTCGACCCATTGGAAGCGCATCCGTCCGTGTTCGTCGCTGAAATTCACCACTTGACCGCCGAACTTGACGGGATAGAGCACTTCCGGACGCGGGAATTCCCAGGGGCTGCCGTAACGCAGCCAGTTGTCGGGGCGCTCGACTTGGCGACCGTCCTCGACGCCTTGATTGAACATACCGTATTCGTAGCGAATGCCATAGCCGTAACCGGGCACGCCCATGGTGGCCATCGAGTCGAGGAAGCAGGCGGCCAGGCGGCCTAAACCTCCATTGCCGAGCGCCGCATCGTGCTCCATCTCGCGAATATCTTCGAGCTTCATGCCGATATTGGTCAAAGCGGTGCGGAACTCGTCTTCGCAGCATAGATTCAGCATGCCGTTCATCAGCGTGCGGCCCATCAGGAATTCCATCGAGAGGTAGTACACCCGCTTGCGATCGTCGATATAGTAGCTGCGCATGGTTTCCATCCAGCGCTCGATCATGCGTTCGCGCAATACGGCGGCGGCGCTGAAGAACCAGTCGCGATTGGTGGCGGTGATCGGATCTTTGCCTATAGAGTACGTGAGCCGGTTGGCGAGCGAGCG
This sequence comes from Rhodocyclaceae bacterium, assembly GCA_035283885.1. GTDB lineage: Bacteria > Pseudomonadota > Gammaproteobacteria > Burkholderiales > Rhodocyclaceae > DATETD01. The sequence continues at coordinate 9,577 of DATETD010000441.1, read as the reverse complement.
TTGAATGGACGCAGCGTCCAGAGTGGGGTGGTCGAGTTCGGGCAAGACAGGTTTGTGTTTCATCGAGAGGTCTCCATGTTGTTGGGTCGAATCGGTGCATCGGTGAAGAAAGCCGGAAGCCGCATCATACACTGCGATTGTGCGTTGTTCGGGGCTTCGATGCGTGCGGCGAACGTGTATAAGTCGAGAGGTCGAATCGGTAGCGCCCCCGTTCGCCCGAATCGGACGCCCCCGTGCGGAGAATTACGCCTTTCGGCATAAATCGATATGCTGAAGAATTGGCGAATGCGCTTCGTCGCGATACCTTGCGGTAAACTGGCTCGTTAGAGCTTGTCCGTAGCTGAGATTTCATCGGAGACCGATATCATCGTCGATGTAACCCCTGATCCTCGCCCGTCGTCGAATGGCGATGCAGACTCGCGTCGGCGGCTTGCGTTTGCCGCCGGAGCGGTTGGTTCGATGGCGGCGCTATGTGCGGGATATTCGATCTGGACGATGGAGTCTCATTGGTCGGCGACCGTGTTGGGAGTGGCGATTCTCCTGATGGCGGGTATCGCCGTTAAGGCGATCGGTGGATTTGGGGCCGAACGGCGCCGTCTTGCGGCGCAACTTGGCGAGCGCACGGCGCACATCGGTGCGCTGCAAGTGCGGTTCGACGCGTTGTTGAATGCGATTCCGGAGCCGGCGTGGGTCAAGGATGCCGAAGGAGGGTTTCTTGCCTGCAATGCGGAGTTCGAGCGTCAATTTGCGGTGAACGGCGAGGACTTCATCGGTAAGGCGGATTACGATTTTGCCGATAAGAATCTGGCCGAGGCTTTTCGTCGCCACGATAACGATGTTCTGTTGGCGGCGGCGCCGCGTATCGACGAGGAGTTTTCGACCACCACCGGCGCAGGCGAGGCGGCGTTTCTGAAGGCCATACGCACGCCGATGTTCGACGCCTCAGGCCGTTTGATCGGCGTGCTCGGAGTGGCGCGCGATATCACCGAGCGCAAAATCGCCGAAGATAAGATTCATCGCCTGGCCCAGCTCAATGCGGCGCGCAGCCATTGCGGGCAGGCGATCGTGCGTTGCGCCGATCGGGAACAATTGTTTTCCCAGGTGTGCCGCATCACGGCGATTTTCGGCGGCGCTTGTCTGGTGTGGATCGGCGTGGTGCGCACGGAAGACGGGCGGATACATCCGGTCGCCAGCTTCGGCGAGGGTAACGACGATCTAGATAGCATCGAGGTGTCTCCGGATGCCGAGAGTCCTTTCGGATCGAGTCCCACCTGCATTGCGATTCGCGAGAAACGCTCCTATTGGTGTCAGGATTATCTCAACGATCCTTATACCTTGCCGTGGCGCGAGCAAGCGCGTGCTCATGGTTGGGGCTCGGCGGCGGTGTTGCCATTGTATTGCGATGGCGCGGCGATCGGCGTCTTCAATGTGTATGCGACCGAAGCGAATGCTTTCGACGAAGATATCCGTCATTTGCTGGAGGAGATGGCGAACGATATCGGCCATGCGTTGGATATGTTCGCCCGCGAGGCCGAGCGACAACGCGCCGAGCAGCGTTTGCGCGCATCCGAAACGCGTTTGGCTTTGATCATCAAGGGGTCGAACGATGCCCCCTGGGATTGGGATATCGAGTCGAATCAATGCTACTTTTCGCCGCAATGGTGGCAAATGCTGGGCTATGCCGGCGACGAATTGCAAAGCGATATGGATGTGTGGCGTCGTTTGGTCCATCCCGACGACGCGGCGGCGGTCGATAAAATGATGGACGCCACCTTGATCGGCGGATGGGAAACTTATGCCGGAGAGTTTCGGCTGCGGCATAAGTCGGACTATTGTGTGCCGGTGCTGGTGCGCGCGTTCATTACGCGCGACGGCGCAGGCAAGCCTTTGCGCATTTCCGGCACCAGTATGGATTTGACGGAAAGCAAGCGCATCGAGCGGCATTTGCGCGAGAGCGAGGCTGCCGCCCGCGCGGCCTTGAACGATCTGGCCAATCAGAAATATGCACTCGATCAACATGCGATCGTCGCCGTCACCGATGTGCGCGGACGGATTACCTACGTTAACGACAAGTTCACCGAAGTCACCGGCTATTCGCGCGAGGAATTGATCGGTAACGATCATATCGTCTTGAATTCCGGCGTGCATTCCAAGGGATTCTTCAGGAATATGTATCGCACCATCGTCCGCGGGGCTGTGTGGCATGCCGAAGTCTGTAACCGCGCCAAGGATGGGCATCTGTATTGGGTGGAAAGTACGGTGGTGCCGTTTATGGGAGCGGACGGCAAGCCGAGCGAATATGTTTCGATTCGCACCGATATTTCCGAACGCAAACGGGCGGAAGAGGCCTTGCGCGAGCGCGAACGAATTTTGCAGGAGTCGCAAAAGGTCGCGAGAATCGGTTATTTCGTCACTGACGTTGTCACGGGAGTGTGGCAAAGCTCGCCGATTCTCGACGAGATTTTCGGCATCGACGCTACATTCGCCAAAACCGTACAAAATTGGAGGCGATTGTTGGTGCGTGGCGAAACGGGCAGGGCGCTGCGCGATAAGTATTTCTCGGCAATGAATAATCATCTAGGCATCGAAGACGTCTATATGATAAAGAGACTCAACGACGGCCGGGAGCGTTGGGTTTCGATGCTGGGGCAGTTCGAGTACGACGAATCGGACCGACCGCTTCGATTGGTGGGGACGATACAGGACATTACCGAGCGCAAGCAAGCCGAACTCGAATTGCAGCGGCATCGCGATCATTTGCAGGAACTGGTGGCGGAGCGAACGGCAGAAATGTTGCGCGCCAAGGAGATGGCCGAGAACGCCAATCGCGCCAAATCGGTATTCCTTTCGAACATGTCCCATGAGTTGAGGACGCCGATGCATTCGATATTGTCGTTCGGTAATCTGGGTGTGGATCGATCGCAAAATCCATCGGCCTCTTTAGCCAAACTGCATCATTATTTCGAGCGTATCGTACAAAGCGGCAATCGCCTGCTTCCTTTGTTGGATGGATTGTTGGATCTTTCCAAGTTGGAGGCCGGTAAGATGACTTTCAATTTTTTTCTGCACGATTTGCGCTCTTTGACGCTCGCGGCGGTGGCCGAAATCGGAATTTTGGCCGAACAGAAATCCATATCTTTGGATATCGACGCCGTCCTCGAAGGCTTGGTGGTGAAGTGCGATGCGGATCGGATCGGGCAGGTGATCACCAATTTGTTGTCGAACGCCATCAAATTTTCGCCGTTCGGCAGCACCGTTTGTCTGCGAACGATGCGCACCGAATTGATCGGTCGCCAAAGAGACGATTACGCCATTCGCCAAGGCGTGGTGTTCGAAGTGATCGACCGAGGAATCGGCATTCCGGAAAACGAGTTGGAAAGCGTATTCGAGGAATTCGTGCAAAGCAGCGCGACGGTCAGCAGTGCCGGCGGAACCGGTCTAGGCTTGGCGATTTGTCGTCAGGTTATCGTCGCCCACGATGGGCGGATTCAAGCTTTCAACAATCCGGAGGGTGGCAGCCGGTTCTGCTTCACGCTTCCGTTGCATGAGAAATCCTTATGAAAAAACCTAAACCCTGTCTGCTCGTCGTGGATGACGAGCCGTTGAATCTTGAAGTCATCGAGGAGAACCTCGAACACACGGGTTACCGCTTGGTGACGGCGGAAAACGGTTTCGATGCGTTGAAATTATTGCGCGCCACGCCCGAAGAATTCGACGCCGTATTGCTGGATCGTATGATGCCCGGCATGGATGGGATCGACGTGCTGAAAGCCATGAAGCAGGATCGGCGGCTGCAAGTGCTTCCTGTCATATTGCAGACCGCCGCGTCCCGGCCCGAGCAGGTGGCCGAGGGTTTGAAGGCCGGTGCCTTCTATTACTTGACCAAACCGTATAACCGCCATGTGCTGTGTGCCGTGATAGAAACGGCATTGCGCAATCGAGTGGAATTGCGCACGGTGCGCGAAAGCATCGATGCGCGCGAGGAGGCCTTGAGCCTGATGGAGCATGCCCGCTTCGGTTTCTCCACGCCGGCCCAGGCGCGAGTCCTTGCACGTCTGTTATCCGGCATTTGCCCGGCGCCGCAGGCGGCAACGATAGGTCTAGTGGAGTTGATGCTGAACGCCATCGAGCACGGCAATCTGGCGATTACCTACGACGAGAAATCCGTATTGATCGGCCAGAATCGATTGAATGCCGAAGTCGAGCGTCGCCTACGCTTGCCGGAGTATTCGCAACGTCAAGGCATGGTCGAGTTCGCCAAAGAACCGGGCATGTTGACGTTCGTCATCAGCGATCAAGGAGACGGTTTCGACTGGCGAAAATATATCGATATGGATGTCAATCGATTAATGCATAATCATGGGCGCGGGATCGCCATTTCAGCGAGCTTGGTATTCTCCGAGTTGGAGTATCGCGGTTGTGGGAATGTTGCGGTGGCGAAGATTGCGATAAATGTTGCAAATGTGCCGGATAAAGCTGAATTCGACAGGTTTTCGTAGCAAAAAATGTTGCTGAATGTAGTTGATTCGACTACTATGGCGAAATCCTTCAGATGTTACTATAGGATTTCATTGTAACTATTTGAATTTATGTAAAAATGTTGATGCGGACCTTGCTTGTCGATGGCGTTGCCCGCACTTGGTCGCTGTTGAATTATTTGAGGATTAGCTCGTATGAAGCCAGATAACGTGAAACGCGCGGCACTTGCGCAAACACTGGGTGGGATTTTCACTGTCGTGTGTAGCGGCGCATGGGGGCAGGCTGTTCAGCCGGATGCCGGACAGTTGATGGGAACCTTGAAAGACCCCATACAGACGGCGCCGCAAAAATCGCCGACTCTCAATATCCAGCAGGAGGCCCGCCCTGCCTTGAATGCGACATCCAGTATTAAGGTCGTCGTCAAAAAATTTCGAATCAGCGGCAACTCGGCTTTTTCGGAAGAAGAGTTGGCGCCATTGCTGCAAGGGTTGGTGGGGAAAGAGCTTGGCTTGCAAGCACTCGATAACGCGGCGTCCGAGATAAGTAAGCATTATCGGAAAAATGGTTTTTTTGTCGCGCGCGCTTATTTGCCGGCTCAGGAAATCAAGGATGGCATCGTCGAGATTGCCGTTATCGAGGGGCGCTTAGGTAAGGTCGTTTTGAAGCGCGACGTTGCGGCCCGTTTGTCTGAGGAAAAAGCACAGCAGATTCTCGCTGCGGCATCGGCGCCGGGGCAGGCGATCAACGAAAAAAATCTTGAGCGAGGTTTATTACTGCTTAACGATCTGCCTGGCGTCGATGTTAAGTCGACACTCGTGCCGGGGGCGACGCCTGGGACTTCCGATCTCGTTGTCGAAGCCAAGGAGGGCGATGTTTTAGGAGGTAGCGCGGATATCGATAATTATGGCAATAAGTACTCGGGGAAAACCCGTCTTGGAGCGAGTGTCAATATTAGCGATCCTACGGGCTTCGGCGATCAGATATCTTTGCGCGGCATGAGTTCGGGGAGCGGCATGAGTTATGTGCGCGGCTCTTATATGGTTCCTGTAGGCAGCAGCGGCGCCAAACTGGGCCTGGCGGCATCGGGTATGCAGTATAAGTTGCGAGGCGATTTTGCGGCGATTCGTCCCGAAGGTGAAGCGGCGGTGTACAGCGTATTTGGTTTGCATCCGTTCGTCCGCTCCAGAAATTTCAATCTATACGGCGCCTTGGGATACGACGCCAAGGCGATCAAAGACGATACTCTGGGTGTTAACAGGAAGAATAAGCGCATCGACGCTGTTAATTTAGGTGTAAGCGGCGATGCGCGCGATGGCTTAGGCGGGGGCGGGCTTTGGAGTTATGGCGCCACTTATGTCGGAGGGCGTCTGAATCTATCGCGCAATGCCGCCGATTTGGCCGCAGACCAAGCGGCGGCGGGCGAGCATACGCATGGCAATTATGGTAAATTGAGTTTCAATTTGGCGCGATTGCAGCGTTTAACGGACGATACTTCCCTGTATGCCGCATTTAGCGGGCAGTTCGCCAGCAAAAATCTCGATTCGTCCGAGAAATTTACACTAGGCGGTTTGGGCGTGCGCGCTTATCCTCAAGGCGAAGCTCCGGGTGACGAAGGCTATTTGCTCAATGCCGAAGCGCGATTCGATTTCCCCGGATTCAGTGAGTTGGGCAATTTGCAATTTATCGGATTTATCGATAGCGGGTGGGTTAAGTTGCATCGGAACACCTGGGTCGGTTGGAATGCCGGACGCCCGGGATTCCCGAATAGCTATAGCCTTTCTGGATTGGGATTGGGATTCAATTTCTACAAGTCGAGCGATTTTTCGATACGCGCCAATTACGCATGGAAGCTCGGCAGCAATCCAGGGCGTGATGTCAATAATCGCGACTCCGATAATACCGACGATATCGGACGCCTCTGGCTTCAGGCCGTCAAGTGGTTCTAACTGTGGCGGATATATGATGTGAGATTCACCCTATGCGTCCGATCGATCGGTTTGGGGTGTTCGAACGAATTCGCAAGCCTTCGATGAATTTGCTTTGGGAGACCGACTGTGGAAAATATGCATACTGCCGCTGCGATGAAAGATGTTTATAAGAGCGCCGTGTTCAAGTTACGTCTTTCCGGTGGCAAGACGCTTACCTACGACGTTCGCCCCAAGCAAACCATCAGCACCTTGCTGGGAATGTTGCTTGCATCGTTCTCGGGTTATTCGTTTGCGGTGGACGTCAATGCCTTGCCGACCGGCGGCGTCGTAGGTGCGGGCACTGCCGGCATCAGCCAAAACGGGTCTGCGATGCAAATTACCCAGGCATCGCAAAATGTGGTGGTGAACTGGAATAGCTTCGACATCGGCGCCAACGCCAGCGTCAACTTCGTTCAGCCCGATGCATCGTCGGTGGCGCTCAATCGCGTCGTATCGCAGGACCCGTCGCACATTTTCGGTAGCCTAACCGCTAACGGCAAAGTATTCCTCACCAATCCCAGCGGCGTTATTTTCGGGAGCGCCGCCAAGGTCGACGTAGGCGGTCTGGTGGCGACTACTTTGAGTATTTCGGATGCAGATTTCTTGGCGGGCAAGTATTCGTTTGCGAAAAATGGAACGGCGGGATCGGTCGTTAATCTCGGCAGCATCGTCGCCGCCGATAGCGGTTATGTCGCATTGTTGGCGCCTGAAGTGCGTAACGAAGGCGTAATCGCTGCGCGATTGGGAACTGTGGCCTTGGCTTCGGGCAACAAAATCACGTTGGATACCTTCGGCGATGGTTTGATCAAAGTCGCCGTGACCGAGGGGGCGGTTGGCGCCATGGCTTCCAACAAGGGGTTGATCAAGGCGGATGGCGGTTTGGTGTATATCGGCGCCAGGAATGCCGGGGATTTGGCGGCAACGGTGATCAATAACGAGGGGGTGGTCGAGGCGAAGGGCTTGGTGGAGCGGGAAGGGAAGATTTTGTTGCTGGCCGATAGCGGCGTTGCGATTAACAGTGGCTCTCTTGACGCATCGGCGGGGGCGACTAACGTCAATGGTGGAGATGTCCGAGTTTTATCTTCGGTTAAGTCGACGCAAACCTCAACCGGTTCGATTAGCGTCAGAGGAGGTTCCGCAGGGGGGGATGCAGGATTCGTCGAGATTTCGGCGCCGATGGTTACCATTGGCGGTCAAGTCGATCTAGCTGCATCGCATGGAACGGCAGGAACTTTTTTGATCGATCCGGATGATGTCGAAATTTCCGATGTGGGTGCAAGGCAACAGGCGAGCTGGTCTTTCGTTGATGCAGCAACCGTGCGGACTACCTTATCGGGGGGAGGTACCGTCTCCGTTACGACAACAGGTTTTACCGGAACGGCATCTGCTGGGCAGGATATCGAGGTCAATAGCGACATCGTTCCCGCAAGCGGCGTCTTGAATTTGACCGCAGGCGAGGATATCCGCATCCAGGCGAATGTTAATGTCGGCACACTCAATATGCAGGCAGGGCAGCGCACCGACTTGAACTCGGGCGGGGTATCCCAAAACTCAGGCGCCATCACTGCTACAACGCTCATTGCACGCGCCGATAGCACCATCAGTTTGAATAGCTTGACAGTTCCAAGCCTTGATTTGGGAATTAACTCGGCCCTCGCACCGGCGCCGGGTACGGGAACCGTCAATGTCACCGGATGGGGTGGCGGCAGCGTTACAGCGGCCACCAACAACAAAGCGATCGCTATCACGGCAACAGGCGCTATTTCCTCGGCCAACCTGAATTCGGGTACAGCAAATAGCAACATAACAGCATCGTCAACACTGGCCATCGGGCCAATTACAGCAGGCAATCTAACCGCAACGGCAAACGGAGCAATAACCTCAGGTGGCGCGATAGCCGTAACAGGGACAAGTAGTCTGACGGCGGGATCGGGTAACAACATCACGCTCGATAATGCGAGCAACAATTTCGGAATAGTGACCGTTGTCAGTGGAAATAACGTTACCATTGTGGATAGTAATGCCATCGATCTGGGGAATATGGCTGTCAGCGGCACTTTGGCGGTGACAGCCGGCGGCGCTATCACGGATAGCGGTGTATTAACCGTAACTGGCGCATCCACCTTTGCAGCTGGCGCAAATGCCATCGCACTCGATACGTCCACCAATAATTTCGTGGGCGCCGTCAGTGCTACTGGCTCAAACGTGACCTTGGTCGATACCAATGCAATTGACCTTGGAGCTTCAACCGTCACAGGTAATCTGGTTGTCACGGCAGCAGGCGCGGTTACCGATAGTGGCGTTTTGTCTGTCTCTGGAACAACAAGTCTCACAGCCGGCACGGCAAACAACATTACCCTTGACAGCGCAAATAACTTTATTGGCGCTGTCGGTGTTGTTAGCGCCAACAATGTCGTCCTGAACGACTCAAACGATATTGTTCTTGGAGCTTCCACAGTGAGTGGCGCTTATGGCGTCACTGCGGCAGGAGACATAACAGAAACCGGGGTGCTCGCTGTTACCGGCGCTTCAACCTTTACCACCACAGCGGCAACAAAGGACGTCTTGCTGCACACACAGGCGAATGATTTCACAGGTGCAGTTACGATAACAACGGCTGGTGCGGGTTCGCATCAGGATATTGGGTTGAGAAATGTCAATGTAGGCGCAAGTTTGGCCGGTGTTCCAGCGACAGGAATTCGCAACCTGACCATTACTTTCAATAATGCAGCGGTTGCGCTTCCAGTGACCACATTAACAGGCAATCTCGCTGTCACTGCCGGTGGGACAATTACCGACAATGCCGCGATTGCAGTGACCGGCACGACCAGCCTGACCGCGGGAGCCGCCAACAACATCACGCTCGACAACGCCAACAACTTCGTCGGCGCGGTCGGCATCGTCAGCGGCAACAATGTCACCCTGAACGACACCAACGCCCTCGACCTCGGCGCCGCTACCGTGAGCGGCAATCTAGTGGTAACCACCGCCGGCGCGATCACCGACAGCGGCGCATTGGCAGTGACCGGCACGACCAGCCTGACCGCAGGAGCCGCCAACAACATCACGCTCGACAACGCCAACAACTTCGTCGGCGCAGTCGGCGTGGTCAGCGGCAACACGGTCACGCT
>DATETD010000440.1:0-9301 GCA_035283885.1 Rhodocyclaceae bacterium | reverse complement strand
GCGAGGAGAATACCGCTAACTATCCATGCAACATCCACCTTGCTGTCGGTCACGATCACGTGAAATGAGCGGTCACGCTTTGGTGAAACGGTCGGTCACGCTTTGGTGAAATGACCGGTCACGATGACGTGAAATCCGCACCGCTCGCGAGGAGTTGTCGCGTGATCGCCTGTTTTTGCAGCAGCGTCACGTCGGCGCAGGGCAGAGCCAACAATGCGGAGCCGCCGCCCGAGAACAGCGCCAGAATTTGGTCTTCGGGGCCGAGTCCTTGCACGGTCTGCAACATCCGCGCGGCGGCGCGTTGCCCTGCGACGTCGGGCACCGGGTGCGCCGCTTCGACGACTTCGATACGCCGCGTCGGCAGTCCATGTCCATAGCGCGTAACCACCAGACCACCGAGTCGGTCGATATCGCCTGGCCAATGATCTTCGATGCCGCGCGCCATGGCGGCGGCGGCTTTACCGGCGCCGATGACCACGGTTTTTCCGGCGGTCGGCGGCGGGATGAACGGAAGCACGCAACGCGCCGGATCGACGGCGGCCAGTGCGGCTGCGAACAGGGATTCGAGGATGCGGCGTTGACGCGAGTCGGCCATCGACGACTAAAGTTGCGACATCCAGGCTAGGCTCGCCGCAGTGGTGCTGGTCGGATGGTATTCGCAGCCTATCCATCCGCTGTAGCCGATCGCATCGAGTTGCTTGAAGATATTGAAGAAATTGATTTCGCCGCTACCCGGTTCGTGGCGTCCGGGGTTGTCGGCGATTTGGATGTGGCCGACATGGGTGAGATTTTCCTCCAAGGTGCGCATCAGGTCGCCGGACATGATCTGCGCATGGTAAATGTCGTATTGCAAATGCAGGTTGTCGGCGGCGACGGCGGCGATCAGCTCCAGCGCTTGCCGCGCCGTGGTCACGAAAAAACCGGGGGTGTCGCGAGTGTTCAAGGGTTCCAATAGCAGTGCTATGCCGGCGCGTTTGGCGACTTTTGCCGCAAAACGTAAGTTTTCGATCAAGGTTTCGCGCGCTTTTAACGACGAGGTTTCGGGCGGCATACGTCCGGCGAGGCAATTCAAGCGGCGGCAACCGAGTTGTTGCGCATATTCGATCGCCAAGCCGACGCCGTCTTGAAATTCCGCCATCCGTTTGGGATGGCACGCGATGCCGCGCTCGCCTATGTCCCAGTGGCCGGCGGGTAAATTGAATAATGCGACTTCGATTTCTGCGGCTTGCGCGGTTTCGGCCAGCGTAGCCGCCTCGAAAGCATAGGGGAAATGAAATTCGACGGCGGCAAATCCGGCTTTGCGCGCGGCGGCGAAACGTTCGAGAAACGGACGCTCGGTGAATAGGAAGGTCAGGTTGGCGGCAAAACGGGGCATAGTCTTAATGGGTTGATGAAATCGGTGGGGGGCTGTTTAGCGTCAGGAAGCGCGCCAAGCGGCGATGCTTTTGACTATCTCCGAGAAGGGCAGTCGTGTCAACTCGCCATAGCGTTTTTGCGCTTGCCGCACCAGGCGATGCACGTCGGGGGCGACGGCGTCGGCGTCTATCAGCTGTTTCAGACCATTGAGGCCGCCGCATTGAATTTTCATCTGCGCGAGCGGTGTGGCTGCGGTTTTATGCTTCGGTATTTTCAGCGCGAAGCGCGAGTTGCTGCGCAATAGCGTCAGGAGTTGCACGCACGCCAGATGCGCGACCGGCTGGGCGCACGCGCGGCATTCGCGGTTGTCGATGGTGTGATGTACTGCCATCTCGCATATTGCGTGGCGTTGCAGTAAGGCGCGTTCGAAGACGCACGGCTGGCGGTTGATTTCTCCCTGGGCATGACGGTAGGCGGATTCGTCAATCATCGATAGTCGAGTCGGCAGCGTTGTCGGTCGTTAAATGGATTGCGCCGCGCGCATAGCGAAGCTGGTAATTCGCCGCATGCAAACGAGGATGGCGATCGGGTGCGGCGCTGATCAGTTGACGCACGAACTCGTTAAGGCGACGTTCGTCCGGAGCTTGCAACTCTTGCCAGGTCAGCAGGGAGCGCAGCAGGTTTTTGACACGTGGCGTCGATAGGGGACGCAATAGGCCGGTCGATAGCGGAAACTGCGCCGGATGTCCGTGCAAGTCGATGACGGCCAATTCGTCGAGTAAAGTTTGCGCTTCGGCAAAATGTCGCGCCGCACGCGCCATCGACCGTCCGGATTGCGCAAAACGCGCTTGAATCGACGGCATGACTTCGTTGCGCAAGTAGTTGCGCGTATAGGCGCTGTCCTCGTTGCTTTCGTCCTCGATCCAGTTCAGTTCTTGCTGTTTTGCATAGTCGAGCAAAGCTTGGCGCGGCTGGTCGAGAAACGGGCGCAGGATGCGCCGGCGAATTTCGGGCATGGCGGCGGCGCCGCGTAGGCCGCAACCGCGCAACAGGTTATGCAATAGCGTTTCGGCTTGATCGTCGGCGTGATGCGCCAACGCGATGCGCTGCGCCGGTTGGCTCAGCATGGCCCGGTAGCGCGCCGAGCGTGCGGCGGCTTCCAGTCCTTGTCCATGGGTATTATCGACGGCGACGCGCACGACAAGTAGCGGCGTTCCGAGGCGGGCGCAAAATCGCTCGCAATGCGCCGCCCATGCATCGGCATTCGGGCTGAGGCCATGATGGACATGGATCGCCGACAAAGAAAATCGCAAACTGGGCGCAAGGGTCGCCGCCGCATGGAGCAGGGCCGTCGAATCCAACCCCCCCGAATAGCCTACCAACAGAGCATGCGTAGGCTGGAGATGGCGTTGCAGGCATGCGCTCAATGCTTGCCGCACGTCATCGCTGTAGCGGCTGTTCCTTGAAACGACCATAGGACATGAGGCGTTCGAAGCGACGCTCGATCAGTTCGTTGGCCGATAGCCCCGACAGTTGTCGCAACGCTTCTTGCAAAGCTCTTTTGACGCTTAAGCCGGTGGCCTTGTGGTCGCGATGGGCGCCGCCGATCGGTTCGTTGACGATGGTATCGATCAAGCCTAGGGATTTCAGACGTTGCGCGGTGATGCCCATGGTTTCGGCCGCATCGCCGGCGCGCTCGGCGCTTTTCCATAGGATGGAAGCGCAGCCTTCGGGAGAAATCACCGAATAGATCGAATACTGCAACATATTCACGACATCGGCAACGGCAATGGCCAAAGCGCCGCCCGAGCCGCCTTCGCCGATGATGGTGGCGACGATGGGGACTTTCAATTCGGCCATGACGGCGATGTTATGACCGATCGCTTCGGATTGGCCGCGCTCTTCGGCGTCGATGCCCGGATAGGCGCCGGGCGTATCGATGAAAGTGAAGATCGGCAGCTTGAATTTTTCGGCCAGATGCATCAGGCGCAAGGCCTTGCGATAGCCTTCGGGGCGCGGCATGCCGAAGTTGCGGTAGATTTTTTCCTTGGTGTCGCGGCCTTTTTGCTGACCGATCACTACGCAGGAACGTCCATTAAAGCGGGCTAAACCGCCGACGATCGCCTTATCGTCGGCAAACGAGCGATCGCCGTGAAGTTCGCGAAAATCGGAGAAAATATGATGTAAGTAGTCCAGCGTATACGGGCGTTGCGGATGCCGCGCCACCATGGCGCATTGCCACGGCGTTAGTTTGGCGTAGACATCGCGCGTGAGCGCCAAACTCTTGGCGTCGAGGCGGGATATTTCTTCGGAAATATCCAGCGCCGAGTCTTCTTGCATAAATCGCAGTTGTTCGATTTGCGCTTCGAGTTCGCTGATCGGTTGTTCGAAATCAAGAAATGTATTTTTCATCGACGCCACGAAAGGTATTGACGAAGGGTGTTCAGGCGCGAAGCATGAGTCGGATTGGTGCGCGCACGTTCCAGGCCTTCCTTGAGGAAAGCCGCAATGATAGCGACGAAAAACGCCGCAATGGCGCTGAGTAGAACGATCTGGGCGCGTTTGGGCTTGGATTTTTTATCCGGAGCGATGGCTTTGTCGATCACTTGAATCAAGGGAGCATCTTTAGCTTCGTCGATTTTAGCCATTTCGTATTGGCGCGCCAACAGTTCGTACAGTGTCTCCTGATATTTGAGTTCGCGCAACAGCCCGAGATTGGCCAATCCGCGGCTGCCATCCGTCCCGTCAGCGCCGACTTTTAACGGCGTATCCATGCGTGGCTTATCGCTGCCCTCGAGTTTCGCCAGTTCGTTGCGTAACACGCCGAGTTCTTGCTGCGCCATACGCAATTGCGGATTGCCGTTCGCCGCATAAGAGCGCATCGCGCCCAACTGCACTTCCTTGACCGTAATCTGCGCGCGCAAGCGGGCGGCGGATTCGATCAGCGTGCGCCCTTGGTCATCGACTTTGACGACGCCATTATGCGTCAACCCTTGCCGCGCTTGCAGTTCGGCGCGAATCAGGTTGTCCTTGGCCTTGGCGAATTGTTGCTCGTAAAACAAGCGTCGTTGCGAGGCTTCGGTCAGCGCCAGCGTTTGCATGAATCTGGACAATTCTTCGACATAGGCGTTGGCGATATCGGCCGCTAGCTTCGGGTCTTTATTGTCGACATCGATCGAGATCGTGCCGTCTTTGGCGGAAGCGATGGCGCTGATCGACGCCAAGGTTTTTTGGGCGTCGGAGGAATATTTGCTCTTCCACAGCGTCATCAGATCGAAACGCTGAATCAAACGATCGGCGACGGTGCGGCTCTTGAGCAGCGCAAGATAGGTGTCGTTAGCCTTGCTTCCGCCGACGCCAGCGGCGGCGGCGAGTCCGCCCAATTGCGACAGCATGGCCGAAGCCGCCGATTGGGACTGTTGCGGCGGCAAAATGCGGGTTGTAGCGGTGAAGATCGGCGGGAGATACAACGCATACGCTACTGCTATTACAGCGACGATCGACGGCGCGACAAGGATTAATATCTTGTGCTTGAGTAAAACGATCAAAACATCTAAAAGAGATATTTCGTCGTCGTCCGCAGCTGCGGGAGCGGCAGATTCGAGGACTTGAGGCTGAGAGTGCATAGTCGTGCCTTTATTGCCGTAGTGTCTTGACGGCAGCGGCGCCTAGGCCGACGTTGTACAATATCTGGGTAATATCTTTAGTGCCGCGCACAAAAGCGGTCCAGGTGGATTCCTTGTCGAGCTTTTCGGGAAGCACCACGATATCGCCGGGTAGGGCTTCGATTCCTTCGATGCGGCTGAACCAGCGGTCCGAATTGGATAGTACGGCGCCGTCCGCGCGAATAACGAAGGTCGCGTCTTTGTCGGCTTCGCGGTTGACGCCGGCTTGGGCGAGGTAGTCGCTGAGCGATTTTCCGGGACGCCACAGCATCGCGGTTTCGCCCGAAACCGAACCGAAAATCTGGATGAAATCCGGGCGCGCGGGAATGAGCAAACGGTCGCCGTTTTCCAGGCGGAGTTCAGGTAGTTGCGCCACGCCGACGCTCTGGGGGTTGAGTCCCAGCGACAAGCGACCCGATGCCTTCAATTCGCGCAGCCGTTTGAGGAAATTATTGCGCGACTCGGTTTCTACGGCTAAACGAACTTGCGCGTTTTCGGTCGTGTTGTTCGCTGCGATTCGCGACAGTTCCGTTGTGGATTGCTGTTCGAGCTGGCGAATCAGCTTATCCAGGTTGGCCTGTTGAGATTTCCTGACCGCTTCGCGATAAAACTCGGCGCCGAACAGATAGGCCTCCGTAGTGGCGCCGCCGGCTTTTTCAATCAGGTTGATCAGGGTTTCACCGTTTTCTACGGGATAAACACCTGGACGACGCACCTCGCCCTCGATGCGGACGACCACGCGGCGCTTGCCTACCGGGACTTGCACGTCGCTGGCCGAGAACACGCTGACGATATCGCCGGCTTGCAAGGCCAGGTTTTCCGCGCTTGTCGGGTCGGCCAAGGCTTTGCCGAGATCGAAGACCAGTAAAGAGGACGTGACGCTGGCACGGTTAATTCGTTCGACGACGGCATAGTCCCAGTTGATGTCTTCATAGAGATTGCCTACGGCGCCGACAAAGCTCGACGCGCTTTCGTTCGGGGCGATCAGCGCGTTGTTCTGCCGCTGCACCGCGTGCCGCGAAATCAGAAATTCGCGATTCGGAATCAAATCGGCAATGCGCATTCCTTTGAAGAAGGCGGTGCGCAAGGGGCGATTGACGCTGCCGCGTAAGGTAACGGCGTTCGAAAATTCATGGGTGATGGGATGGATAGCGATCAGATCGCCGGGCTTCAGCGTATGCGCCAATCCTTTCGCATCGAGGTCGAATTCCTCCACGGAGCGCGGTCGATTTTGCCGGGCGTCGATGCGTTCGAGAAAAACCCGACGCGGGTCGGCGAGCACCGGCAATCCTCCGGCGATCTCCAGCAGGCTGCTTAAGCTGTCGTCGGCGCTGCGCAATTCGAAAATGGCCGGATTATTCAGTTGCCCCGTCAGCGCCACATGACCCAGCGCGGGCGGGATGACGATAACGTCGCCATCCACCAGTCGGTGGTCGGCCGATTTGTCGCCTTTGCCGAGAAATGCGTATAGGTCCATTTCGGCCAGGAGTTTGCCGCCGCGTTTCAGTTGGACGCGACGCAAGGAGCCGCCGGCGTTCGGGCCGCCGCTGGCGAACAGCGCGGTGACGAGCGTGGAGGCGCCGGTCACGGAATAGGTTCCGGGGCGTAGCGCTTGTCCGACGACATAGATCGTAATCCCGCGCAATTGTCCCAAGCTTACGCTCAGGTCGAAGTCGCGAAACACGCGCGATATCGCTCCTTTGAGCACATTTTCCATCTCGGCGGCGCGCACCGAGGCCAGCGGCACGACGCCGACTCTGGGAATATTGATCGTTCCGTTGCGCTCGATCACGGTGCGCAAATCGATATCGACCGCCCCCCATGCGCGAATCAGAATCTCGTCGCCGACGCCGAGAATATAATCGCCTGCGACGGGGGAGGATTGATTGGCGTATATATTTTGGCTGTTGAAAAAGTTGGCGCCAAAGTAAGGCAGAGGTTTACCGACGGTTTCTGCGACGAATTTTTGAAAATCGGTGATCGGCGCAGGCGGCGGGGCGGGCAGCGCCAGCATGGGCGAAGCTTGAGCGCGTGGCGCCGTTTCCGGTAGGTTGACGATGCGCGGAATCGCGGGGATAGCAGGAGTTGGAACGACCGTGTCCGCTATCGGCGCCGTTTGCGCGAAGGCAGACGCAAGCAGTAGCCAACTGCAGAGTGCGACGACCCAAGATCCCAGCAACGAAGTGCTGCGAACGGTAGGCGGCTGTGGATTGCAGGGGATTGGACGACCGATTGCCATGAGATAAACCGGAGCAAGGAGTAAGCAGGGGGCGCATTCTAGCGTAAAAATTGTGCTTGCCATTAAAGACTCGTCATGGTTTAATCGAGGCACATGAGCTTTTTTCGGTTGTTTATATTTTTTGGAGACGATAATGGTAAAGAAATTTTCGGTGGTGTTGTGCTCTCTGCTATTGACGATTGGACAGTCTTTCGCCCAGCAGCAGACGAGCGGTGGCGCTGGTACTGGCGCCGGTACTGGCGCAAGTGGTAGCGCTGGCGCCAGCACGGCAGGCGCGAGCGGAGCTGCCGGCGCCGGCGCGGCAAGCACCGGCGCTGCGGTAGGCGCAACGGCGGCGACGGGCGCCGCCATCGGCGGGGTTTCGATCGGGGTGATTGCATCCGCCGCCGTCGCCGTCGCCGCCGTCGCCGCTGCAACTTCGAAAACCGAGACCAGTTCGACGCCTGGCACGACGGGTACGACAGGCACGACGGGTACGACGGGCACCCAGTAAGTTCCCCTAGTTTCGGCGACTGTAACCCCAAGGACTACCTTGGGGTTTTTTTTGTTTGGTATTCTTTTGCAATTATTTCGTTTTTTTTGCTCGATGGGGATGGCTGGGTTGCTTGCGGGGTGTGCGCCGGGGACGTCGTCCATCTACAAATCGACCGATTGGTTGCTGAAATCCGATAACCGCGTCGATGGCAAGGCCCTATCGACGCAGTTGCGTTATTTGCGGATGACGGTGAATAAGGAGCGGGTAGCCTTGTTGGTGTTGGGGTATGCCGAACCTCATCCGAATGGCGAGATCGAGGTTTGGTTTAGCGCCAAGGGCGAAGTCGTCAAGTTGCAGCAGGGGCGCGTCGTCGGCACCGCAGGGTTGTCTACCGATTGGCGCGAGGTCAGGTTCGTCGGTTTGCCCGCAAAGCAATTCGCCGATTTCGATTACGAATATATTCGCGAGCGCGACGTGATGCCGGGCTATCGTTTCGGCTTACGCGAACGTGTTGCCGTGCGTCGTGTTCCGCCGCAGATGCAGACGCTTTCGACGACTCATGGCGATATCCAAGGCGATTTACTCTGGTTCGAGGAGACGGTCGCGCCCAACCCCGACCGCTTGCCTCCCGCAAGAATCGCGCTACGCCGTCATGGCTCGGCCTACGAAGCGATTTACGGCGAGCAATGTTTGGCGGCTGAACTCTGTTTTACTTGGCAAAAATGGCCCCCTGCCGCCGGAAGCGCGCGACCATGAAACGTCGGGCTTGTTCGCAGCGACGATGGCGGCAAGTCGGCCTGAGTCTGCTATCGATGGCCTTGGCGGCGCATGGGCTGGCGAACGACGCCGCCGTACGTCCCAATGAACGCTTGAGCGACTGGTTGCTGCGTCAAACGCCAAGCGAGCATAATTATTTTGCCGGCTTGTCATGGCGTGTCCCGGCGGCGCGCGCGGCGCAAGCCGAGTTGAAGCAACGCTTATTGGCGCAACTATTTACCGGCGAGGGGCTGGACGTCGGCGAGGACGTGCGTTATCGATTGGCGAACTGGTTGAGAGCGCTCGCGCCGACCGGACGTGCGCCGATTCGTATCGCCGATGCGCGCTGGTTGCAAGCCCATCCCGAACACGATCCGGTGCTGGATCGCGATCATGCCGTTATTTTGCCGCGCCGACCGCGCGGTTTAAGCGTATTGATGGATGGTGCGACGATATGTCGAGTCGCTCATCGCGCCGCAACGGAAGCTCGGGCTTTTTTGCGCTCATGCCGCCCCGACCTGCTCGACGACGTCGATAAGCTCTGGCTGGTGCAGCCCGATGGCAAGGTGCAGGTCGCGACTGTGGCCGAGTGGAATGCCGCAGAACACGATCTGCCGGCGCCCGGCGCCTGGATCTGGGCGCCCAGTCGGCATGAACGCTGGCCGGAGAGTTTCTCGTTGCAGTTGGCGCATTTTTTGGCGACGCAAGGGCCTGCGCTGGATGAACCTGCTGAACCCGCCGCCGAAGAAAAACTCCTTGCCGCGATCGATGCCGATGTGCCGCGATCGCGTTCGCCGATAGCGAGCGTCA
>DATETD010000439.1:0-2471 GCA_035283885.1 Rhodocyclaceae bacterium | reverse complement strand
CATCGGCGGCGGCGCATTCGATTTATCGCCGCCCAGCCAATAGTGCAAGGTTTCGGCCAGTCGGGTCGGATCGATCGGTTTGGTGATGTGATCGTTCATTCCGGCCGCCAAACTTTTTTCTCTATCGCCGCTCATCGCATGCGCCGTCATCGCCAGTATCGGCAGTTCGCGCAAACGCGGCTCGGCGCGGATGTGGCGAGTGGCGGTCAAACCGTCCATGACCGGCATTTGCACATCCATCAGCACCAGATCGAACGGTTCGGCCAAGGCGCGCGCCACGCCTTCGCGACCGTCGACGGCGACTTCGACGCGAATGCCCAAATTGCCCAAGAGTTCTTTGGCCAAGATGCGGTTGATTGCATTGTCCTCGACCAGCAAGACGCGCTTGCCGGAAAGTTCCGCGGCGATATCGGAGGCTCTGCGTCTTAACGGTAACGGCGCAGGTGCTGGCGCCGGTTTCGCTTCGCCCAGCAGCGGCAATAAGGTCTCGATCAGGGTTTTTTCGGCTACGGGTTTGAGCAGAAATCCGTTCAGTCCGAGTTGTTCGGCTTGAGCCATGATTTCCTCGCGCCCGAACGCCGTCACCATCAAAATCGCCGGTATGCGCATCAGCCGTCGGTCCGCTTTGATGCGCCGCGCAGTTTCCAATCCGTCCATTCCCGGCATGCGCCAATCCATCAATACGACATCGTAATCCTTGCGCCCGCGCGCGACCTCGGCCAAGAGCGACAAGGCCTCCTCGCCCGAAGCGGCGCAGTCGACATCGAGACCATTGAGGCGCAATATGGCGCTCAAGACTTCGCACGCCGTCCGACTGTCGTCGACCACCAAGGCGCGCTTGCCGGCCAATTCTTTGCGGCGCACGGCGGCGACGGCGGCATCCTCCTGGCCGGCGCGCTCGAATCGCGCCGTGAAAACGAAGGTGCTGCCTTGGCCCAGTTCGCTTTCGACCCAGATCTGCCCGCCCATCATCTGCACCAATTGCTTGCAAATCGCCAAGCCCAGACCCGTGCCGCCGAAACGGCGGGTAATCGACGAATCCGCTTGCGCAAAGGATTGAAACAGCGCGCTTATCTGCTCGGGCGTCATGCCAATTCCGCTGTCGCGCACCGAAAAGCGCAGCAGCACCGAATCTTCGTCGACCTGCTCCAGGCGGATCGCGACGACGATTTCGCCCTGTTCGGTGAATTTCACGGCGTTATTGACGAGGTTGACCAAGATTTGCCCCAAACGCAAGGAATCGCCGACGATATCGTGCGGCACATCGGGGTCGGTCGAGAACAGGATCTCCAGTCCCTTTTGTTCGGCTTTCAAGCCGACGATAGCCGCGAGCTGCTCCAAGCCCTTCTCGATCGAAAAGATCGCATGCTCCAGCTTGAGTTTTCCGGCCTCGATCTTGGAATAATCGAGGATATCGTTGATGAGAGCCAGCAGCGAATTGGCCGAGACCTCGATCGTGTCCAGATAGCCGCGCTGCTTTTCGTTCAGATCGGAGCGCAACGCCAAATGGGTCATGCCGATAATCGCGTTCATCGGTGTGCGGATTTCATGGCTCATATTGGCGAGGAACTCGCTTTTAACCCGAGTGGCGGCTTCGGCCTGACGTTTAGCCTCGATCAACTCCGCCTCCATCCGACGACGTTCGGTGATGTCGTAGATGCTCGCGAGATAGACCGATTCCCCGCGATAGCGCGTCGCGCGTATCGAAATCGACGCCCAAAAAATCGCGCCGTCGAACAAACGCAATTCGCATTCCATGTCCGAGACGACCCCTTTCTCGATAAACTCGGCCTCCAAGCGCGATTTGGCCGTAGGATCGACGAAAAACCGGTCGGCTCGATCCACCTCGGATGCGCTGCCGCCATTGAAGAAAACGTCGCGCAACTGCCGATTGACGAACAATACGCGATGATCCTTAATGCGCGCCAGAAAGACCGGAATCGGCAGGGAGTCGACCACGACGCGGAAGCGCTCTTCGTTCTCGCGCAAGGCGACTTCGCTGGCCTTGGCGGTTTCCAGGCGTTCGATTTGCAGCGCGTAGTGCCGAAACACCTCGGCGGCGCGCGCAATATCGCCGAGTTCGTCGCGCCGCTCGGCGCCCTCCACCTGAAAATCCTTTTCGCCGTGCGCCAAACGCAACAGACCGGTCGAAATGGCCTGCAAGGGTCGCGTAATCTGGCGAAAGCCCCAAAAAACCGACAACGCCAGCGTCACCAACATCGCCGTCAGGCTTAACAAACTTTTGACGATTTCGCGATCGACCGCTCGATGCAAGGCCTGTTCGGACACCGTGACATTGAGTTTCCCCAGCGTTGCCCTCCGACCTTCGGGCAAGGTGAAGGTAATATCTCGATAAAATACCGGGCCTAGCGATTCCTGCATGACTTTCTTGTCGAGCAGCCACACCGGGCGCTGCATATCGTCGACGACTTCGACCCTGGCCACATCGGGATCGGCGCCGATGGCGTCGA
>DATETD010000438.1:0-5691 GCA_035283885.1 Rhodocyclaceae bacterium | reverse complement strand
ATGGCCATAACCCTAAAGATTCGCGCGATTTGGTTGAAATGCGTCCGGCTTGCCGTTTGGCCAGCGAAGTCCTCGACTATATCGAGCCTTTCGTCAAACCGGGCATTACGACCGAAGAACTCGACCGTCTTTGTCACAATTACATGGTGGAGGTGCAAGGCTGCATTCCCGCGCCGCTGCATTATGCGCCGCCGGGCTACTCCCCCTATCCCAAATCGATTTGCGCCTCGATCAACCATCAGGTGTGCCACGGCATTCCGAACCAGCGCGCCTTGAAAAACGGCGATATCGTCAATCTCGACATCACCACGATCAAGGACGGTTGGCACGGCGACACCAGTCGCACCTTTATCGTCGGCGAAGCCTCGGTGCGCGCCAAACGTTTGGTGGCGGTGACCTTCGAATGCCTGTGGTTGGGCATCGCGCAAGTGCGCCCCGGCGCGCATCTGGGCGCGATCGGCGCGGCGATCCAAAAACATGCGGAAAGCAATGGCTATTCGGTGGTGCGCGAATACTGCGGCCACGGCATCGGTCGCAAATTTCATGAGGAGCCGCAAGTGTTGCACTACGGCAAATCCGGCGACGGCCCCGTGCTTGAAGAAGGCATGGTGTTCACCATCGAACCGATGATCAACGCGGGCAAAGCGGCGTCGTCGGTGCTGCCCGACGGCTGGACGGTGGTGACCAAGGATAGACAGCTTTCCGCACAATGGGAGCATACGGTGCATGTCACCGCCACCGGCGTCGAAGTGCTCACGCTGTCCGCCGGCTGCCCGCCGTGTCCTGCGCATATCCGTATCCACGGTTGATGCTATTCTCCTACTCGATCTTCTCGAACCGACTTTCCGAACTTCCCTAACTTATGACCGATCCGTGCGAACTGGCTGCCGGCTGGCGGCAGCGTCTGACCGCTGGGCAAAAGGAATTGACTGCCGACTGGCTGGTGGTTAAGGATGGCGTAGCGATGCTCTTAGGGCGCGCGCATCTGGTCGATGGCGTGCTGCAAGACGTATGGCAAGCGTTTCCGGCGTTGTCCGACTGCGCGCTAGTGGCGGTGGGCGGTTACGGTCGCGGCGAACTGTATCCGGCCTCCGATGTCGACGTCCTGATCCTGCTGCCCGAGCCGCATGACGACGTCGACGAATCCGCATTGGAACGCTTGATTACGCTGCTATGGGATATCGGTCTGGAAATCGGCCATTCGGTGCGCACTATCGCGCAATGTCTCGAAGAGGCCGAACGCGATATCACGATCAAAACGGCCTTGCTGGAGGCGCGCTTTCTCGCCGGTTCGCGCCCGCTGTTCGATCGTTTCCGGCAAAGTTACGGCGAATGCCTGCAAGCGGATTCGTTTTGCCAAGCCAAGCAACTGGAGCAGGCCGAACGGTATACCAAGCATAACGACACGCCGTATGCGCTGGAACCGAATTGTAAGGAAAGCCCCGGCGGATTGCGCGATCTGCATATTATCCAATGGGTGGCGCGCGCCGCAGGCTTGGGCAACGATTGGAAGGCCTTGGCGCGCGCCGATCTCATCACCATCAGCGAAGTGCGGCAACTGGAACGGGTGGAGCAACGGCTGCGCGATATCCGCATTCAATTGCATCTGCTGGCCGGACGGCGCGAAGAGCGTCTGCTGTTCGATTATCAGGAAAAGCTCGCCGGCGCCATGGATTTTGCGGCGACCGCGACGCGGCGCGCCTCCGAAGTATTGATGCAGTATTACTATAAAAACGCCAAACTGGTGACGCAACTCAATGCCTTGGTAATGCAAACGCTGGCGGACCGCCTGCTGCCGCAAGCGCAAACCGAGCCGACGATCATCGACGAACATTTTCAGCAGGTGCGCAATCAATTGGACGTGCGCAGCGACGACACCTTTCAAAGGCATCCGTCGACTTTGTTGCAATGCTTTCTGTTGCAGATGCAGCATAACGAAATCAAGGGCTTGACGCCGCGCACCTTACGGCTGCTATGGCGCGCACGCCACCGCATCGACAGCGATTTTCGCAGCGACCCGGCCAATCGCGCGCTGTTTCTGCAATTGTTCCAGCAAAATCATCTGGTTCTCGCGCTGCGCGCGATGAACCGCTACGATATCCTGCCGCACTATCTGCCGGCCTTTGGCCGCATCGTCGGGCAGATGCAGCACGATTTATTCCATGTCTATACCGTCGACCAGCATATCCTGCAAGTGATCCGCAATTTGCGGCGCTTTGCGATGCCCGATTTCGCCCACGAATTTCCATTCTGCTCGCGCCTGGTCGCCGATTTCGAACGCTACTGGCTGTTGTATATCGCCGCGCTGTTCCACGATATCGCCAAAGGACGCGGCGGCGACCACTCGCACCTGGGTATGCATGACGCCCGCGTTTTCTGTCGCGATCACGGCATCGACGGCGCGGATGGCGACTTGGTGGTGTTTCTGGTGGAAAACCATCTCGTCATGTCGCAGGTCGCACAGAAACAAGACATCTCGGATCCTGACGTCATTCGCGCTTTCGTCGATAAGGTCGGCGATTTACGCCGCTTGACGGCGCTGTATTTGTTGACGGTCGCCGACATCCGCGGCACCAGCCCCAAGGTCTGGAACGCCTGGAAAGCCAAGTTGCTCGAAGATCTGTACCGCTTGACGGCGAATTTATTGCGCAACAAGGTCGAGCCGGTGCGCATCGGCATGTCCGAACGTCAGGAAGAAGCGCGGCGACTCTTGCGTTACCACGGGCTGCGTCCGGACGTGGAACGCGAACTTTGGAGTCAGCTCGACACGGGCTACTTCATCCGCCACACGGCGGAAGAAGTAGCATGGCATACGCGAACTTTGTATTATCGCCCGGCGGACGCCACGCCCGTGGTGCGCGCGCGCCTCAATCCCATCGGCGACGGCTTGCAAGTGATGGTGTATCTGCCGGATCAAGCGCAACTGTTCGCACGGCTGTGCGGGTTTTTCGCGCAACGCGGCTACAGCATCCTCGACGCCAAGATTCATACCACTCGGCATAACTACGCGCTCGACAGCTTCATGATTTACGCCTCGGAGCACGCCCTGCCCTATCGCGATGTGATCGCAATGATCGCGCACGAACTGACCGAACAACTCGGCGAACAACTCGGCAAGCCTACGCCGCTGCCGACCGAAGTCAGAGGCCGATTGTCGCGTCAAGTGCGCCATTTCCCGATCGTTCCCGAGATTTCGATCCATCCGGACGAACGCGGACGACATTATTTGCTCTCGATTATCGCCGCCGACCGGCCCGGTCTGCTGTTTTCCGTGGCGAAAATCCTGGGCGAACATGGAATCGATATCCATACGGCAAAAATCACCACGCTCGGCGAACGCGCCGAGGATACTTTCCTGATTAGCGGCGCTAAACTCGCGCGCGGCCCCTCTCAGGTCAGACTGGAACAGGATTTGCTGGCTGCTTTACACATTGGGACTTAAAAGGAATGTCATGAGCTGGATACGCGAACAATTTACCTTTACCGACTTGCAGCGCCTGCTGTTCAGGTTATCCGAACGCGTCAAAGCCTTCCAGGGACTCACCCCGGCCGAAATCAGCGATCTACTCAGCGGCTCGGAGAAGTGCTCTTTCGTTCCAGGCGCCTACATCGTCAAGGAAGGCAGCGTCGGCAATTTCATGTACGTCATCCTCAACGGCGAAGCGCGCGTAATGAAATCGGGCCGCGGCGGCCAAGTCGAACTCGCGCGGCTGGAATCGGCGGACAGCTTCGGCGAAATGTCGCTCGCCGACAACGAAGCCCGTAGCGCCAGCGTGATCGCGCGCACCGACTGCGTGCTGGTGCGCATCAACGATCAGCTTATCAATACCCGCCCCGAGATCGGCCTCAAGGTCTATCGCAATATCTGTCGCGTACTGTCGTCGCGCTTACGCTCCGCCGACGAACTATTGGCTTGGCGGTTGTAAGGCGATGAAATCTGAGCTGAAAGTCGCCGGCGTCGTTGTCGCTCTCGCCGTCGTGGGATGGATGGGCGTGCAGGGGGTCAAGGGACGGCAGCTCCCTTTAGCGGCGACGACCAAGACCATGGCCGATCTTGTGCTGAACGAAATCGACGTGGTGCGCGTCCAGCGTCGGCGCTTTGCCGACACACTCGAAA
Source organism: Rhodocyclaceae bacterium (assembly GCA_035283885.1). Lineage (GTDB taxonomy): Bacteria > Pseudomonadota > Gammaproteobacteria > Burkholderiales > Rhodocyclaceae > DATETD01. Next base: position 1,574 of record DATETD010000438.1, on the reverse strand, counting down.
TCTCCGGCACGCTACGGGCATACAACACGGCCCTGGTCAAGGCCAAGGTCGCCGCCGAGCTGGTCAGTCTGACGGTGCGCGAAGGCGATACGGTGCACTCCGGTCAATTACTGGGACGACTCGATACGACCGAACTCGACTGGCGTCTGAAACAGGCCGAACAAAACGCCGCCGCCGCCCAGTCGCAGTGGACGATCGCCCGGCGCACATTGGAAAACAACCGCGCGCTGGTAGGGCGCGGCTTTATCTCCGCCACGGCCTTGGACACGGCGCTGGCCGCCGCCGCGGGCGCCGAAGCCACGACGAAGGCCTCGCAGGCGGCAGTCGAATTGGCGCGCAAGGCTCAGGCCGATGCGCGCTTGATCGCGCCGATCTCGGGCCAGGTTTCGCAACGTCTAGCCCAAGCGGGCGAGCGCGTGGCGATCGACGGTCGGGTACTGGAAATCGTCGATCTGAGTCGAATGGAACTTGAGGCGGCGATTCCCGCCGAACAGGCCGTCGGTCTGCACCCCGGCGCCAAGGCGCTGTTGCAGGTCGAGGGCATGAACGGCGATGTGCCCGCCATCGTGGCGCGCATCAATCCGGCGGCTCAAGCCGGATCGCGCGCCGTCGTAGTCTATCTAACAGTACCAGGCCAGCCCGGCCTGCGCCATGGCATGTTCGCGCGCGGTCGCATACGGCTGAACGAACATGAGGGCTTAGTCGCGCCGCCTAGCGCGGTGCGGGTCGATAGGGCGCGGCCCTATGTGCTGCTGATCGAGGACGGCAAGACGCGCGCGCAGAGCGTCGAACTGGGGCGCCGCGGCGAAGTCGATGGTCAAGCCGTGGTCGAGTTGCGCTCGGGCGTCGGCCAAGAAGCGGTGCTGCTCTCGGGCGCGACCGGCCAAGTGGCCGAAGGGACGCCGGTAAAGCTGGCGTCGCCCGCCCCAAGCGCCGCCGCCCCGCGCTGATTCGGGGTTACCGACAATGTGGTTTACGCGCATTTCCATCCAAAATCCCGTCATGGCGGTGATGATGATGTTGGCCTTCGTGGTGCTGGGGCTGTTCAGCTACAAGCGCCTCTCGGTCGATCAATTCCCGAACATCGACTTTCCGACCGTGGTGGTGGTGATCAACTACCCCGGCGCCTCGCCCGAGATTGTCGAAAGCGAAGTCACCAAGAAGGTCGAGGAAGCGGTCAATACGGTGGCCGGCATCGGCGCCTTGACTTCGCGCTCTTACGAGGGCACATCGGTGGTGATTATCGAGTTCAATCTCGATGTCGATGGCCGTAAGGCCGCCGAGGATGTGCGTGAAAAAGTGGCGGCGATCCGTCCCTTGCTGCGCGACGAGGTCAAAGAACCGCGCATTTCGCGCTTCGACCCGCAGAGCGCACCGATCTTCAACGTCGCCGTGCTGTCCGAGGACGGCAAACGCAGCACTCAGGAATTGACGGCCTGGGCCAGCCAAGTACTGCTCAAACGACTCGAAAATGTGCGCGGCGTCGGCTCGGTCAGCGTGGTCGGCGGCCTACAGCGACAGGTGCAATTGTTCCTGCGTCCTCAGGCGATGGAGGCGCTGGGCGTCGGCGTCGA
>DATETD010000437.1:0-4657 GCA_035283885.1 Rhodocyclaceae bacterium | reverse complement strand
GTAATAGCAAATAAGCCCATATCCCAAGATCCTTGAAATAGTCGCCGAAATGGCTGTCCAAGCGAGCAATGTAACACTGCTTGTCGAGCCAGATCGGGAAGTCGGCAGCGACTTCGCTGGAATAGTGGGATGTGCCGAACGTTTCATATAGCCCTCGCATCTCCTGCGGCGTCCCCTTGGGAATTGGGCAGATCGCTTTGGGCGTGCGCAAGGCGCCGTCTTCGAGTTTGCGCAGCGCGCTGTCGATCGCTTTGAGGTTCAACGATTTCGGCGTTTGCGCATTCATTTTCACTTTAAGGTCGTACCCATACCGTATACCGATGCGCGGCGTCGTTACGTTTTTCTTCGATGGGGCGGGATTCAGCAAGCTGATTTCGTCGACGCCATGGTGGCTGTCTCGATAGGCTGCATATACGCGACCATTGATCTTTATCCATTCGGCGCTTTGGTTGTGACCTCTTGCGCATGCGGTGAAAAGCAGGTAAGGATCGTCGCGCAAAGAGTATAGGGAGCGGAAAATATCGTTGGCGTTAAGGAGGCCGTTCTCGGCCTGTCGCGCCACGCCAACAGTGTTGCAAAGGGCGGTTCCTCCGTCGGTATAGGTAATAATCAAGTCGCGTCGCCCATCGCTATCGACATCAAGCCACGAATAGCGTAGCTGCTTATACCTTCCGCGTTCGTCCAATCTGAGTGTGGCGTCGGCAAGAAACATTCGCCATTCATTCTTGCTGACGCCCTTCGGTCGCTGTGACGCATCGAGGCGGACGCCGTTTTGCTCTTTATCATGGATTGATTCCATCGTTGTCATTTCCCGCTTTACCGAAAACGTCTCAAGCGCCTTCTCCAGCGGAAACTCGGGGTCGGTTTGCCGCTTCAGTTCTATCGCCTCGCGTAACTGCGCCATGGCGTCGAGATCGATTTCGTCAGGCTGATAGGCGACGGTCGTCCGCCATCTATCATGGAGAAGTTTGATGCGATCCGAGTAGCTGCGCACTAGGCAGTCATGATCTTCATTGCAGCGATTGCGCCGATGCAGCCATCCCTTCTGCTCGGTCACGGCGCTGGCCGCAGCCTCGTCCGGCAAGGCTTGCCGCAAGCGGCGGAAGGCATAGTCGAGCTGTTCGTCCAGCTCGCGTAACTTCTCGTTGGTGCAGATGGCGCGTTCCGTCGCCTTGCCGGCCTGGGCGCAGTCGATCGGCGTGGCGTCGGCGGCGAACGGCAAGAAGGCCGTCAGCAGTAGCGTCGATAAGATATATGGGTAAGGCATGCGCGGTGCGGCTCCTGTTCCTTGGGTGGCTTGGTCGGAAACTCGGCGCTGGCGGGACGGCTGTCGCGTCCATTGAATACGCCCGATCAGCAGAGCATACACCGTTCGAGTCGTTTTCATGGATCGGCGCGCCTCGGCGGCTCGCGGTGTGTTGAGCAACTCCGACCGCGCTATGATAGAGTGTGCGGTAGACTAAGTTCGATAAACTAAACCCGAGAGAAAAGCAATCATGCAGATATTCAATATTCACGAAGCCAAAACTCAACTGTCGCGTCTAGTCGAGCTTGCGGCTAAGGGGGAGTCGTTCGTCATTGCGAAATCGGGTAAGCCGATGGTTAAAGTTACCGCACTGGATGCTCCCGAACCCTCGCAGATGAAACGCATCGGTTTCTTAAGCGGTTACGCGACGGTGCCCGACGCCAAGGTATTCAATGCCTTGGGAAATGAGGAAATCCTTAGCCTGTTCGACGGCGACGCATGAAGTTTCTACTCGATACCCATCTTCTGCTCTGGGCAGGCATTTCAGGCGACACGCCGTCGAGCCCATCGTTGTCGGTCGATGCGCGCGCCTTGATCGACGATGCGACCCACCGCTTATATTTCAGTCCCGCCAGCGTGTGGGAGGTGGCGATTAAGAATGCACTCGGTAAGCCCGAGTTTCGTGTCGATCCCCATCTATTTCGACGTGCGCTGCTGGATAACGGGTATATCGAACTACCCATCACGAGCGAGCATACGGCCCACGTCGCGAACCTGCCGGATCATCATAAAGATCCATTCGACCGGCTGTTGATTGCCCAGGCGACGGTCGAAGGCATTACCTTGCTCACCAGCGACGCCACGCTGCTGGCTTACGTCGCGAGTCCGATACGCCGAGTCTAGCCCGTTGTCTTTGGATGGCGAAATTCCGAAGAAAGCCGACAAACGGCGCTGCCATGGCTATGGTGTGCATGGGGAACGCATTCGCGGCGCCGATTTCGTTCGCGCGATGGGTCGGTCGAAAACTCGGCGCCGGCGGGACGGCTGCCGCGTCCATTGAATACGATCGATCAAGATAGCATGCATCGTTTTAGCCGTTTCATCGATTCGTCGTTGAGCGCGTCTTGCGCTGCATTGCAGTCAGCGCCGACCGATCTCTTGTTTCGAATAGTGTATATCGGCTATCGCGGAGATTGAAATATTGCTTAAAAAGCTGTATAGCGTATTGTTTTTGTTTTTATTTACTGTAACATTCTACGCAGATTCGCTGATCTGCGCTTGATGGCGCGGAGTGGCGTGTATGTTTTCGAGATTTTAGAGTCGGCGCAGCTTGCGTGAATTTTTGTCGAAGTCGATCGGCCAAGGCGGTCATGGCCGCAGAAAAACAAAGGGATATGAACTCTATGAGGTTTTGCGGTAATGGTCGTTACGCTGGACGATAATCGTGACTGCGGTTGCTGTGGGCAGGCCATGCGCAAGCTCACGCTTGCGGCTCATTATCACGGCACAGTCGAGATCGATGTTTGCGAACCTTGCATGCTGATCTGGTTCGACGGCACAGAGTCGACGCGTTTGGCGGGACCCGGCCTTATCGAATTGTTGCGCCTGATTCGCGATGCGTTAGCGATGGAACATCCCGAACAGCCTCAACCGATTTTATTGACATGTCCAGTTTGCGTTGCGTCATTACAGCGTGCGCATAATTTGAGCCGTTTTGGACGCACGACCCAAATGCAATGTCCGGATGGGCATGGCTATTACCAAAGCTTTATGTTTTTTCTGGCGGAAAAAGGATATTACCGCCGCTACTTATGGGCCGACATTCGGAATTTGGCCGACTCCGGTCGTTCCCTCGAATGCATTTGTTGCGGCGCGACGCTGGAGCTTCAGCCAGTAGGTGAATGTCCCTATTGCGGCTCTTCCGTGGGCTTGATCGATCCGGCGCGATTGGCGAGCGCCGTCGATATACAAGGAGCCTCAGGTGGAGTGACCTTGGCGCCGGCGCACAGCCAGGTCGATTGTGCTTACTGCGGAAGCCGCATCGATCCTTTTCGCGACGATTGTTGTCCTTGCTGTCGAACTCCATTCCGTCCGATGGAAGCCGATGGCCTATCGACTGTAACGGAAGCCGTGGAGCAAGCGGTCGGCGAAGCCTATCGAAAGCAGGCCCCGATCCTTTCCCGTCGATTGCTGGACGCCGCAGCCGCCCACGATGTCGCTCATGCCGTCAAACCGCAATTCAATTTGGGTTGGTGGTTGTTCAGAATCGTTTGCACGCGACAGAAGCGGTAGTGCGATCGCTTGTATTTTTATGCTTTTATTAACCGATAGGTGAATTCCTATGGTTGATGTATTTCGTATGTTTTTACTTTTTCCGTGTTGCTGTCACTTATCGAAAACTCGGCGCTGGCGGGACGGCTGCGTCGCTTATTCCAGATGCTCGATCAGCGGCGCATACACAATGTTCGCCGCCTGCATGAATTCGTCGTTGAGCGCATCTGCGATGCCGCGCAGCGCCAGCTGGTAGGCCGGGTGGGCGCTTTCGCCCCAGTCGGGGTTTTGGCTGTTTTCCCAGGTTTTCGCCGCCGCCGCTAGCGATTGGTCTTCCTGCATGTAGAACCACGCGCTTTTTGGGAAAAAATGCAGTGGGCGGCGCAGTCCTTGGCGATAGAGTTCCAGCAGGCGCTGCAAATGGTCGCGCGCGCTATCGTGGCGGCAGGGTTTTAAGCGGTAGCCGTCGATGCGGGCATGCCATACGGTTTGGTGCGGCAATGTTGCGGCGCCATCGGCGGCGCAAAGGAAGAGGTGATGCAGCCAGCCGTCGAGGTAGTCGCCGGGGCGTAAGGTATCGAAGCGGTAGCGCACTAGGCCGTTCGCGCGGATGTCGCCGAGCGCGCCGTCCAGCGTCCAGTGTTCGCCGTCCAATTGAAATTCGAGCGTGGCGGCGAGCGGCGGCAGCGGCGCTGGGTCGAGTTCGGGTTTGAGTCGGGCGGCGAATGCTTTGAGCTGTTCGGTTTCAAAGGCGATCAGCCGTTCGCCATGTGCGCCGGGTGGGAATTCGTGACCGGCAAGCGCCAAACGCAGGATGTCATCATCATCGATATCGCTTTGCAGCAGTAAGGGCAGCAGGCGCGCGGCGAGCGCGTTGCGGCCGCGATAGTCGGGCAGGAAGGGTTCGTCGTCTTGCAGTTCTTCGCTATCGACCGGCAGGCGGATTTTGAGGCGGTCTTGCAGCAGCACGCGGCAGGGGTTGCGGAAGAAGCGGCGCAGTCGTTCCAGGCTGACATGACGCCATTCTTCGGGCGGCGGCGCGAGCGGCTGATGGAAGAAAGGCAGCGGTTGCGGTGCGAGTCCAGTCGCGCGTTGTTGCAAGGCGGCGCAAAACTCGGCGTTGAAGCTACGGCGGCGCGG
>DATETD010000436.1:0-8675 GCA_035283885.1 Rhodocyclaceae bacterium | reverse complement strand
CATTGCCGAACTCAAAGGAAAATCGCTGTTGACGATACGCGGCTACAACTACGCCGGCCTGATTCAAGAGCTGATCGATCCTAAAAACAACATCAAAATTAAAGAAGCGAATACGCACGAAGCGGCCTTTCGTCGACTCATCGACGGCAGCGCCGATTTCTTGCTCGACTATCGCGAGCCTGCCGACGAAACTCTCGCCCTCCTACACTTTCCAGCCGTCAAAAGACACTCCCTCAGTAAAGTGCCCGTCCACGTCATGGTCAGTAAAACCCTGCCCGACGCGCAAAGCGTCATGGATAAGATTATGAAAGCGTATGAAGAATTGAATGCGGAGAATGTTCCCGCGCCGAAAGTTTCGCCACCTGCCCGCTAAACTCGCGCCACATGGGCGCGCGACGGCGTGGTGAATTTTGCTTGACAAGCAAACGAGAGTCGTCTAAATTACATCGCACACGATTCAATCGCTAACGAAGACAAGGAGCCGACGATGAAAACGATGCCTGAAACAGCCGCCGCACCGCACCGAAATTCGCGAAATTCGCAATGGATGCGCGCCGGCGCGCTGGCGTTGACCTTGGGACTTGGCGCCGCCGCCGGCTATGCGGGCGATGCGCCCTCCGGCAAGCCGCTGAAAGTCGATGAAAGCAGCTTCCGTTGCATCCGCCAAATGACGCCGGTGCGCCATTTTTATGTCGATAATTTGTTCGGCGACACGACCGGCACGCTCGCCGCCGCGAATGCGCCCAAAGGTGCGGTGTATCCGCCGGGTTCGGTGATCCAATTGGTGCCGACCGAAGCCATGGTCAAGCGCGAAACGGGTTTCAGCCCGGCCACCGGCGACTGGGAGTTTTTCGAATTGACGGTCGACGAGAAGGGTACGAAGATCGGCAAGCGCGGTTTTGCCGAAGTGAATAATCGTTTCGGCAAAAATTGTTTCGCCTGCCATGTCCCGGCGCGCACGCCGTGGGATTTCGTCTGCGAAACCGGCCATGGCTGCGAACCCATCCCGATCGACCATAAAATGACGGGCGCTTTGCAACGCTCCGATCCCCGCTGCGGCCCCGCCGCTTTGCAAGACGGCGATACGATGGCGCTATGGAAATTGCGCGCCATGGTGGCGATCGGCGGCGCGGTGAGTTGGGCCAAGAGTTTGTTCTAGCCGAATATCGCTTAGTCCAAATACGTCCGCGCGCCTTCGTAGCGCGCGGCGAACCATGGGTTGCTCAGGCTTTCGGTGCGCACTTTGCCGCGACTGCTCGGCGCATGGACGAAGCGGTTGCCGCCGATATAAATACCTACATGCGATTTCGGCTTATTGCGCGTATTGAAAAACACCAAGTCGCCGGGCCGCATTCGCTCGCGCTCCACGGATTTGCCTTTACGCGCCAAGTCGGCAGCCGAGCCTTGCAACGGTATATCCGCCGCATGCCGATAAACATAGCCGACCATGCCGCTGCAATCCAGTCCGGCTTCCGGATTCTTGCCGCCGAAACGATAGCCGGTCTCGATCAGCCCCAGCGCGAACAACACGACATCGTTGCCCTTGCCGCGCGCCGACAGATCCGCCGCCGTCTCGCCAGCGCCGACTTTTGCGCTGTCGGAAGGCAAGGAACCGCAGGCCGCCAGCAGCGCCACGCCGCCGCCGGCAACTATCCATCGCAAAAATCGACGCATGCTCATGGGCCGAATCTATCCCATCCGCAGCGCTTGCATTCGCTCGAACAGCGCGCTGAAAATTCGCTATATCGTCAGGTTACTTGCAAACCGGCGCCAACCATTTGCCGTTATAGCTTTGCTTCATGGTCATAGCGCCATGCTGCGGATCGTTCATCTTGAAGGTCGATTCGCCTTTGTAGCGATCCGATCCTTCATAAGTCACCGTCCCCTGTCCGCTCATTTTCTGCTCACCGGAGCATTCGACCCGCCACGTCACGGTGTTTCCGGCAAGCTTGATATCGCTTTGTTTGCAGCCCTGGCGCTTATCCTCGTCGGTTTCGGGCGGCAAACGCTTTTCGGCCTGCTCCTTGCTGACGCAATATTTGAACGTAGAACTGAAGCCGCCGCCCGCCGCGCCGGGAAGTTTGACGCCCATGGCTGCCATCTGCTGCCGCTCGGCCGCCGACATCGCCGGCATGGCCGGCATATTCATGCCGCTCATCGTCGAAGCGACTTCCCACTGCCCCGGTTTCATACCTTCGGCAAACACCCCGCCGGCCAGCGCCGCCAGCGCCAAAAACGAAATCGCTCTACGCATAAAAATTCCCCGATCGAAAAGTCGTAATTTTGCCAGCAATCCTCGCATCGCGATAGATCGTCGCGAAAACGCCACGGCAATCGCACACGCCTATCCGCACACATAAAATGGACTTACCGCGAACTTTCTATACCTTTCGTCGGATGTGCGCGAGTGTGAATTATTTCCTGGCTTTGCTGGAATTAGAGTCTAGAATCCACTCCATAGACAGAGCGAACGCTCGAAATCTTAAACCCGTCCTACCACTTGTTCTATCACTTAAGGAGTATTGCCATGAAAACCCTGTTCCGTCTGAGCGCCATTGCCCTCGCCACCAGCTTCGCGTTCGCCGCCCCCGCTTCCGCCGGTTACACCACCACCAAGAACCCGATCATGCTAGTGCATGGCATATTCGGCTTTAATAATTTTCTCGGCGCCGATTACTTCTACGGCGTCAAAGATACGCTGACCAAGGAAGGCGCGGTGGTGTACACCTCGACGGTTTCCGCCGCCGGCAGCAACGAAGTGCGTGGCGAACAGTTGCGCACCGAACTGCGTCGTATCCGTGCAGCGAGCGGCAATCCCAATTTGAAGTTCAATCTGATCGGCCATAGCCAGGGCAGCCCTACCGTACGTTATGTTGCAGCGGTCGAGCCGAGCCTGGTGGCGTCGGTGACCAGTGTGGGGGGCGTGAATAAAGGATCGAAGGTAGCGGACATTGTGCGCAAAGTCGCTCCGGCAGGAACCGTGACCGAAGCCGTCGCCAACAGCGTCGGCAATGCGTTTGCCGCCCTGATGGCCTTCGCCACCGGCAGCAGCGAGCTACCGCAAAGCAGCATCGATGCACTGAATAGCCTGACGACTCCGGGGCTGGCGACGTTCAACGCCAAGTATCCCGCCGGCGTGCCCACGAGCGCCTGCGGCGAGGGTGCCTATTCGGTCAATGGAATTAAATATTACTCATGGGGCGGCAAACAACCCTTCACCAATGTGCTCGATCCTATGGATGGCGGCATCTCCGCGTTATCCTTGGCCTTTGTGGGTTCGGGCGAAGACAGCGACGGCCTGGTCGGCGTGTGCTCGCAACGTCTGGGCAAAGTGATACGCGTCGATTACAAGATGAACCACCTCGATGAAGTGAATGGTTTTTTTGGTATAGTCCATCTGTTCGAAACCAATCCCAAGTCATTGTATCGTGCCCATGCAAACCGTTTGCAAGCGGCGGGTCTGTAAGCCGTCGCCATGAGTAAGCGCCTTATTGTCGGCGGAGTTCTGATCGCGCTAACGCTAGGCGCAGCGATAGCGGTCTATTTCAAGCCCGCCGCCGACCCCGCCCCGCCGCCGCCCGCCGCCGCGGATGCCGCGCCGTTTGCCAAGTCCTTGGTCGGCACCGCACCCGACGGCGCGATCGGCAACGGACGCGGGGAATTGACGCTCAACGAAGGACTGATCGAGCGTTTCGACTATTACTTATCGACGATGGGCGAGCGGTCCTTGGCCGAAATTCGCGCCGAAATCGAGCGCGCCATCGATCAGGATTTGAACCCGACAGGCGCGGCGGAAGCCAAGCGCCTGTTTGGCCGTTATCTCGATTTCAAACAAGCGATAGCGAAGCTGGAGCCGGTTAAATCCGACCCTGCCGATGTCGTCGCCGCCATTCGCCAGCAACGCGAAAATCTGATCGCCTTACGCTCGCGCTTCTTCTCGCCCGCCGAGATTGCGGCCTTATTCGGCGCGAACGATCTGCTCGACAGCGATGCGTTCAAGCGCCTGGAGATCAGTAAAAATCCGCATTTGACCGCCGCGCAAAAGAAGGATCAGCTCGCCGAACTCGATGCCCGCTTGCCGGCTCAGGTGCGCGAAGGCCGAGCGGCGGACGCCAAACATCAAACCTTGGTCGAAGCCGAGACGCAAGCCAGAATTCGCGGCGCATCCGACGCCGAACTGATGCGGCTGCGCACTGAAATCGTCGGCGCGGCGGCGGCGGAACGTCTAGCGCAGGAAGACCAGGAAGACGCCGCTTGGCGTCGGCGCATCGACGCCTATCTGAGCGAAAAGGCAAAGATCATGGCCTTTACCGGGATGGCCGAAGCGGATCGCCTAGCCGAAGTGCAACGTTTGCGCGAACGCCAATTCAATCCGCAAGAACGCCTGCGCTTGGGGGCCTACGAATAAGGCGCCTACGAATAACGACTCGCCCGGTCGATTTATCCTTATCACTCATAAAAAATGCCGACGCAAAAAAAACTCTCGACGATCGATACGCTTCCGGTCAACTTCAACTTGGCCGAATTCAAAAAAGCCACTCCCATCGACGAATCCAATATCTGGACCTTGTTATTGGAGCGCAACGGCGATCGCATCGGCGTCAAACGCCACAAATCCGCGATAGAAAATATCCGCAACATCCTGTTATCGACCTTTCGTCTAGCGAACCGGGTCGGATTTCACGCGATGAGCCTGCGCGACCTCTCCACCGAAACCGGGCTTTCTATGGGCGGCCTGTACGGCTACATCGAAAGCAAAGATCAACTGGCGAGCATGATCGAAGACATGGAGCATCATGTCATGGAATTGATGCTGACCTGGTTCGCGCACATCCCCGCCCCGCTCGACCGGCTCGAAAGCACGATTCGAGCGTTTATTTATTTATCCGATATTTTTCAGCCGTGGCTGTACTTCGTGTTCCTCGAATCCCGCAGCCTGCAATTGGCGCAACGCGATATCGCCAAGAGCACCGAACTGGTTTTTCAGGAGCACATCGCCACCCTGCTCAAAGAAACCGGACGGTTTTCCGGCGAAGATCATCGCCTATTCGCCGCGCACTGCATGTCGCTGGTGCAGGATTGGCCGCTGAAACGCTGGAAATACCGCGCTGCCGGCATCGACGCCGACAGGTTCGCCGACAGCATTATCCGGCTGATCCGCACCTACATCGGCACGCAACATCGCTAGCCGCCGATCTCCCGTATTGCGCGCATCAGCGCCGCGTAATCCGCCAACTCGTTATAAATCTGCGCGGAAATCCTGACCCATAAGCGGTCGTCGAACGCCAGCACCGGAACCTCGATGCGATGCGCTTCCCATAATCGATCATGCAGCCGCGCTGCGCCGGCGGGCGTCGCTTCACCGCTAAACGACGACGGCAACGGCACCGTCGCCATCGCAGCGAACTGGTTTTCCGCCGCCGGCAGCGCCACCCGCCAGCCGTCGCACAAACATCGCGCCGCCTCGTTCGCCAGATTTTTCAAATAATCGCGATAACGCTCGACGCCTATCGCCTGAAGAAACTCCAGCGCCGCCGTCGTCGCCAGCCAAGCGCTGCAATCGCGCGTGCCTTGCCAATCGAACTCGCGCGTCATTCCCTCGCCGAAGAAATTCGAAATCGTCGCCGGATGCAGCTCGACCGCCGCCTCGGGCGTCGCGTAGAGAAAAGCGCAGCCCTTGGGCGACAACAACCATTTATGGCAATTCCCCACATACCAATTCACACCCAGCGCGCCCAGCGTATCGAGTTGCAACGGAATCGCCCCCGGCGCATGCGCTCCGTCCGCCAGCACCGCCACGCCCAGCGCCTTGCAATGCGCCGCGATCTTCGCCAGCGGCGCGACCAGCGCCAAGGGCGAGAAAATATGATCGACGATCGCCAAGCGCGTCTGCGCGCCGATCGCCGCGCAATACGCCTGCAACACCGCATCCTCATGCAGCGACGGAAACGGAATCCGCGCCGTCTTGATGCGCAAACCATAGCGCCGCGCGACGAAATCGACCGTATGGCGCACCGCCAGATACGCATGGTCGGCGACGACGATCTCGTCGCCGGCGCGCCAGGGAAACGAGCGCAGCACCGCATTGATCGCCGTCGTCGCATTATCGACCCAGGCGATACGCTCGCCGGCGCATCCCAAGAAATCGCCCAGCCGCGCCGCCGCCGCGCGCAGCGCCAGCGGCAACTCGGAAGTCATAAACCGCACCGGCTGCGCCTCCATCTGCGCGCGCCACGCCTCCTGCGCCGCGAGCACATAGCGCGGCGTCGCGCCGAACGACCCGTGGTTGAGAAAATGCATCCCCGGTTCGAGTCGCCAAAACTGCCGCATCTCGTGGCCGAAGGAGCAATCCGCCACCTGCCGCAGCACGCTATTGTCCATACGTCTATCCATTTTCCAATTTTGACCTTACTACCCTAAAAACCTTTGCCGTCCACGAAAAACACGAACAAAAACAATAGACTGCACCGAAATACTATGCATTCGATTCTTTTCGTGCTTTTCGTATATTTCGTGGACAACTGTTTTTATGAGATTATTGCGCAATGAAATCGAAAACGCCCGACCCCTGTCCCTGCGGCCGCAACGCCGGCTATGCCGCATGCTGCGCCCGCTATCACGACGGCGTCCCCGCCCCGGACGCCGAAACACTGATGCGATCGCGCTACAGCGCCTACTGCAAAGGCTTGGAAAGTTATCTAATCGACACCTGGCATGCCGACACGCGCCCGGCTATCGGCGAACTGAATCTCGCCGCAACGCCGCCGGCGAAATGGATCGGGCTGGAGGTTAAAGACCATAAGGAAAGCGCAGACGACGCCACCGTCGAATTCGTCGCCCGCTACCGCGTAGGCGGACGCGCCTACCGGCTGCACGAAATCAGCCGCTTTACCCGCCAGGACGAACGCTGGTACTACCGCGACGGCACCCTACTCGACGAAACCTAAGCGCCGACAAAAGTCGGCGCTGGCGAGACGGATCGTCGGCAACTCAAGCCCCGGCCAAAACCATCGCCGCGTCGCCCCAACGCCGCTGGCCCAAAAGACTCGCAAACTCGAACAGTCGACGAATCCCCTCGGCCAGCGACGCCGCGCCCGCTCCCGCCATCCTTATCGCGCCTATCGCCCGAACGCAGCGTGCGCAGCAACTCCATCTTATCCTCGCGCCGCTGCGCCTTGCCGCTCTTGCCATGCGCCCCCGCCTTACGAAACAAGGCCAACGCCGCCAGCGGATTGCGTCGCGTCGGTTTTTCTTTAGATTTCATACCCCATCCTTTCGACTCCAATCGATCCGCCGCATAACGCCGCGCACGATGCAAGGTTGACACTCAGCGCAGCGTCCGTATGCCACTATGTTCCGCCGTGCGCGACTGCAGAAAAAAAAGCCAGGCTAGGGCCGACCCAGCCGCGCCGTTAGCAGCGTAATTTTACTCAGTATAATGAGCATTTTTACACTACAAACCATGTTCCAGCGCGCACAACTGTCCACCTTAGTCGCTCGTCTTGCCGAACCGCGCCGATTTATTCAGGTGCTGTCCGGCCCGCGGCAGGTCGGCAAAACCACCATCGCTCGGCAAGCGATGACTCGGTTCGCCGGGCCTAGCCATTATGCCAGCGCCGATTTACCGGCGCCGCCCGATCGGAACTGGATCGAACAGCACTGGCAGATCGCGCGTCGTCTGGCGGCGCAACAGCCGGCGACGGCGTCTTTGCTCGTCTTGGACGAAGTGCAAAAAGTCCCCCGTTGGTCGGACGTGGTCAAAATGCTGTGGGAGGAAGATAGTTTCGCCGCGCGATCCTTGCAGGTGGTGTTGCTCGGATCGTCGCAATTCCTGATGCAGCAAGGATTGAGCGAGAGCCTGGCCGGTCGTTTCGAACTGATACGCGCGCCTCATTGGTCGTTTTCCGAGATGCGGGACGCATTCGACTGGGATGTCGATCGCTACGTGTTCTTCGGCGGCTATCCGGGGGCGGCAAGCTTGATCGGCGACGAATTTCGCTGGAAAAGCTACATTCTCGACGCCATCGTCGAGCCGACCTTGTCGCGCGACGTGCTGCAATTGACGCGCGTCGATAAGCCGGCGTTGTTGCGCCGCTTGTTCATGCTGGGATGCGCCTATTCCGGGCAAATTCTCTCCTATCAAAAAATGATCGGCCAGCTTCAGGACGTGGGCAACACCACCACCTTGGCGCATTATCTGGAACTCCTTGGCGGCGCCTGGATGATGGTCGGACTGGACAAATTTGCAGGCGATATCGCGCGCAGCCGCGCCGCCAGCCCTAAATTGGCGGTGCTGAATACGGCGTTGATCTCGGCGCAGCTTGCGCCGCATTTCGCTACGGCGAGAAACGACGGCGAGTTGTGGGGACGCTTGGTCGAATCCGCCGTCGGCGCGCATTTGCTCAACACCGCGCTACCTGGCATGAATGTCGGCTATTGGCGGGAACGCAATCGCGAAGTCGATTTCATCCTGAGTCATGGCGCGCAAATTCGCCCGATCGAGGTCAAAAGCGGTCGCAACAAAGGCGCATTGACGGGACTCGATGCGTTTGCTGCTGCATTTACGGCTGCATTTACCACTAATCGCGGCCTCCTGGTGGGCACAGGCGGCGTGCCGCTGGAGATGTTTTTGTCGACGCCGGCGGCGGAATGGATCGCGGACTGATGAGCTGCGG
>DATETD010000435.1:0-9014 GCA_035283885.1 Rhodocyclaceae bacterium | reverse complement strand
CGTTCTTCCTCGCGCAGTTGAATCAATTCGCCGGCGAATGGCATATCGCTTTCGGCTAGATTCAGTGCCGCGCACAAGGTCGCGCGCAGCGCCACCTGTTCGGCGGGGATATTGCTGCGCCGCGCTTGCAGGCTTTCGATCTCGGCGCTCAACGCGGCATGGTCCAAGCGGCCTTGGCGCATCGCGACCGTCAATTCGGTCAGTTCGTTCTGCAATTCGGCTTCGCGATCTTTGGCCGTGGCGGACAATGCGCTTAAGGCAGCGCGTTGCGCCTGAAAGCTCGCATCGTCGGTGGCGGGCGCGATGTCGACCGACTGTGCCAATTCGTTATAGCGCTGCGCCTTGCGGCGACGGATTTCGCGCTCGTGGTCTTTACGACGGATCTCGTTGCTCAACCATTCGAGGCGGTCGCCGCCGCTCTCGGCGATGCTGCGCTTGAGTTCGGCCTCGTCGCGCCGTTGCGCTTCGCGGCGCTCTTCGAGGCGCTTGACCTGGAGATTTTGCCGTTGCCATTCTTCGGCGAGGGCGGCGATGCGCGTTTTCAGCAACTCCAGTTTCAAGCCTGCGAAGTAGTATTCGAGCGCCTCGCGGCAGGCGCGCAGTGCGCCATTCTGGGCGGCGAGCTGGCTATGGCGATCGCAGTCGGCGACCAAGGGCGCAAGCAAGGCCACTTGCCGTTTGGCTTTCAGCACCGCCTCGTGGGCGCGGCGCAGATCGTCGAAATGCACGATCAGCGCGGCGATGCGCGGCGCGACGTCGAACGGTTCCAGCATATGACTGCGCACGAAATCGGTCAGATTGCCGACCGATTTCATCGAAACCGTTTGATGGAACAGATCCAGCGCCTGTTCGTTTTCGATGCCGAAGCGACGACGAAACCAGGCGCCATAGGGCGGGAAGCTGTCGAAGATCTCCGCATCCATGCTGCGGAGTTTTTTGCGCAATGTGGCGATGTCGTGACCGAAATGCGCGAAGTCGACGGCGATCGTCAATGCGCGCTCGGTGCCGACAAAAAGCCGCGCGGGCTGTCCCTGCGCCTCTTTCATCCAGAACACCTGCGCCAACGTATAGGTCTGATCGTAACTGGCGTTGTAAAACGTGCCGAGGATCACCGAGTAACTGCTGGCGTCGCGCAAGGCGACGGGTTTGGCGCCGCCGCCGTTACCACTATCGTAACGTTCCGATTTGTAATGCCCAAGCACATAGGAACGCAGCGTGCGCTCTTTGTTGTCCGCGCCTGCCGCCTTGTTGTAGGCGACGCGATGCGCCGGCACCAGCAAGGTGGTGATGGCGTCGACCAGCGTCGATTTGCCCGAGCCGATATCGCCGGTCAATAATACGTTCTTGCCCTCGGGATGCAAGCTCCATACGCGGCGGTCGAAGGTGCCCCAGTTCAGCACTTCGAGTCGTTGCAGGCGAAAGCCCGAGAGGCTGTCGTCGCCGACAAAATCCAGGCCTGGAGAGATGGGTTTATTCGTGGCTTTCATCGCCGGATTCTTGATCGCGAGAGTTGCGGGGCGCATTGGCGTAGTGCAGCGTTTGGTAAGCCGCGAGCCGCGCATCGAAGTCGGCTAACCATTGCGCATCGACGAAGGCTTTGAGGATGCGCAGCACCTCGTACATCGCGGCAACGCTGCTGCTGGGGCCGGTCTTGAGGCGGCGCAAAAATCCCAATTCCACGATTTTGTTGAGATGCGCATCCACTTGATCGATCAGGCGGGCGTCGTTGCTGCTTTCGGCCAGAAACACGCGTATCGTTTCGACGATGTCGTCGCGCGACAGGATCAGGCGCACGCCGCCGCCTTCGTGACCGCCGCCGGCGTCGAATTCGGCCAGTTTTTTGCGCAGCAAGGCCAGCAGCAAGCTGACCGGGTATGACAAAGGCCGTCGCGCCACGAGTCGCGGCAGTTTGGGCTGAGATGGATCGTCGGATTCGGCGCGCGAACGCAAAAAGGCGTAGCCCTCGGCCTCGTCCACCACGAGTTCGAGTCCCAACACGGCGACGAAGTCGCGCACCCGCGACTGCAACGCGAGCAACAGGTTCCATTGCGCGCTTTTTTCCGCCGAAGTTGCGGCATTGGCGCTAATCCCGCTAATCCCATTATCCCGATAGATAACGCCCTTAAGCAGCGGTATTACCAGCGACGGCAAGGCGTCGTCGCCGGAATCTGCGCTTGAAGATCGTTCGTTTGCCGACGTATGCATCGCCATATGCTTATCTCACAAAAATAATCCGGGGTAGCGAAGCCCGTTTGTCGCATTCCTGTCCATCGTCGCGGCGGCTGCGCCAGACTATGGTGTCGACGCAGTCTTCGTCGATCACCGTATGAAAACTGTCGCCGCTCAAATGCAGATAGGCCACCAATTCGGCCAGTCCTTGCTGCAAGGGATATTTGGCGCACAGTTCCTGCAACG
Organism: Rhodocyclaceae bacterium; assembly: GCA_035283885.1. Taxonomy (GTDB): domain Bacteria; phylum Pseudomonadota; class Gammaproteobacteria; order Burkholderiales; family Rhodocyclaceae; genus DATETD01. Next base: position 6,599 of record DATETD010000435.1, on the reverse strand, counting down.
AGATTTGCGCGCGGTCTTGCAAGGCGTGACGGATGCGATGGGTTAGCCGCGCCGTGTCGATCGTCACTTGCGAGAACAAGGCTTGGGCGTCGATTTCCGCAGGCGTCGATTCGTCGGCGTCCAACGCGTCGGCGGCGATGACGGTTTTGACGCTAGGGGTAAAGAGCGGTCGCTCCATCGGCAACTCTATCGTCGCGGCGATATCCGCCAACGTCATGAAATCGCCCGGCGGCGGCGCTGCGCGCAACGCCAGGGCCTGGGTCTCGACGCCGTGCAGAATATCCATGATGCGTCGATTTTCCAGCCAGGCTCTATCGTCGAGAAAGCGCCGTAGTTGTTGCGACAGTTGCGCCACGGTGCGTTGCGTATGCTCGCCGGCCTCCAGCCAGTCGTAATGGATGCGACGGGTGCGCGCATCGGGCTTGAGTTCGCTCACGGCAGGCAGTTGCAGCACGCGATCCAGCAGTCGGCTGAGTTCTTCCTGTCGGCGGCTCGACATCAGGAAATCCCAGAACGCGCGGAAACTGCGTCCTTGATCCGAATCGGCGATCATATCGCGTTCGCCCATGATCTCTTCGAGCAACGCGCCTTTGCCGCCCTCCCATAAAGCGATGCGTTCGCGCACGCGCCGATCCAGGCGGCGGAAATTATGCTCGACCTCGCGGAAATCGGTCAGCAGTTCGCGCGCCATCGACATGAATTGCTGGAAGCGATCGCGCAGCGCGGTGTTGTCGAGCACCGGCAGATCGCCGCTCAAGGCGCGCGCGATGTCGGCATCGATCTCGTCGCGCCGCCGATGCAGTTCGGCGATGCGGGTCTGCGGATCGGTTTCGGCGCCTTCGCTCATGCGTTTGAGCAGATCGAACAAGGTCAGCAGGCGCGATTCGGTGCCGACGAAGGTGCGTTCATTGAGCGACTCCAGCCAAGCGATCGCCCGTTCGGTCGCCGGTGTCAGGTCGAAATGCGGCTCATCCGAATTTTGCGGATAAAACTTGCGCAGCCAGCCCTTATCGTTGGCGGCCCACTCGTTGAGATAATCGAGCGCGGGACGCGGAAAAGATTCGGCATTCTGCCGTTGGCGCAAAGCGAACAATTCGTCCTCGAGCGCCTCGACCAGATCCGCTTGCGCCATCGTGCGCACATTCGGCGCAACGAACGCGCGATGCAAAAATCCGGCGATTAAGGGCGCATGATCCGAACGCAGCAAGCGCCACGCGGGATGATTTTGTCGCAGTAAGTCGAGGGTAGCGTAATCGATGATAAAAGCCTAATTCGAAAAGTCGGCGCTGGCGAGGCGGATCGCCGCTACCGGCACGGCGGCGCGGCTAGCTGGAATCGAGAGGGTCGACGATACCATGACGACGCGACTCTCGGGGCGACGCGTACGGCGACGCAGCGACACCCTTACTGCGACGACTTACAGCTAGGCTATACTCGGCGTCGAGTCAACCCATCACTACTACAGGAAACTTGCCATGGTCAAAAAATTAAAGCTGGACGCTACAGACAATCAATTCGCCAAAGCGGTTAAAGAATCTGCGCAGCAGATTTGGCTGGCGGGGCTGGGGGCATTCGCCAAGGCGCAGGAAGGCGGCAACAAGGTGTTCGAAACCCTGTTGCGCGAAGGCGAGGCGATTCAGGAAAAAACTCGCCGGGTCACCGAGGATAAAGTCGCCGAAATGGCGGCCAAGGCGACCGGCACCTGGGATAAGCTCGAACATGTATTCGAAGATCGCGTCGCGGTGGCGATGCATAGCCTGGGCGTGCCGACGCGCAAGGATGTCGACGCCTTGGCCAAGCGCGTCAAGGAACTCGCGGCGCAAGTCGAAAAACTCGGCGCCGCCGCCGATCCCAACCCGGCCCCCAAACCCGCGCGCCGTAGCGCCAAGCCCAAGAGCGAGAGCACCGCCGCCGCTAATGCGGAATAAGTTTTAGGAATCGGACTCATGCCGAATAGTCACCAACAACGCCCGATCGCCCTGGCGCTGGCCGGCGGCGGCCCTTTGGGCGCCATGTACGAAGTCGGCGCATTGGTCGCGCTGGCCGATGTGCTCGAAGGCGTCGATTTCAACGACTTCAAGATGTACATCGGCGTCAGCGCCGGCAGCGTCATCTCGGCGGCCTTGGCCAACGACATCAGCCCGGAGACGATATGCCATATGTTTCTCGGCGACACGACGGGCGAAGCCGTCGTCAAACCCGAAGTGTTCATGACGCCAGCCATCGCCGAGTTTCGCAAGCGACTGTTCAGCCTGCCGCGACTGCTGACCGAGTCCGTTTTCGACTTTATGCGGAATCCGTTCGGGCGCGATTTCTTCGCGAGCTTTTATCGGCTGTCGAAAGCCATCCCGACCGGCGTCTTCAGCATCGAGGGCTTACGCAGCTTCATCCATCGCATGCTATCGGTCGAAGGGCGCACCGACGATTTTCGCAAGCTTAAAAACACGCTCTACATCGTCGCCACCGATCTCGATTCGGGCGACTCCGTGGTGTTCGGCAGCGACAAGCGCGACCATGTGCCGATCTCGAAAGCCGTCGCCGCCAGCGCCGCCCTACCCGGCCTCTATCCGCCGGTGCAGATCGGCGGGCGTTACTATGTCGATGGCGCATTGAAAAAAACCATGCACGCCTCGATCGCGCTGAAGGAGGGCGCCAAGCTGGTGATCTGCATCAATCCGCTGGTGCCGTTCGACGCCACGCTGGCGGCGCGTCATGGCCATCGCACCGAGCATCCACTGGTGGACGAAGGCTTGGCCGTGGTGCTGTCGCAAACCTTCCGCGCGATTATCCATTCGCGCATGCTCTCGGGCCTGGCGCGCTACGATATCGAATACCCGGATTCCGATGTGGTGTTGTTCGAACCCAGCAGCGACGACGCCGACATGTTCTTCACCAATATCTTCAGCTACACCCATCGCCGCCACCTGGTCGATCATGCGTATTGCAAAACCCGCGAGGATTTGCTGAATCGCTACGATACGCTCGCCCCGCTGTTTGCGCGCCATGGCGTCAAGCTCAACCGTCGTCGCCTCGAAGACCGTCAGCGCACCTTGGATGTCGTCGTCCCCGACCTCAGCCCGCATCGCTTCCGCTCGGGCCGCACCATGGCCGACACCGTCGCCAACCTCAACGACACGCTCGACCGACTGAATAAATCCATGCACCGCATCGACCTGCGCCCACCGACGCAGCGAGCGCCGGAATAAGCCGACTCGCATGTCGAAAACCGCTACCGCCGCACATATCTGGACGCGCCGCGCCGCGATCGCGCTGACGCTGGCCGCCGTGCTGGGCGCCGTCGCCTGGTGGGCCGCGCGCCCGCATCCGATCCCGGTCGTCGTCAAACGCGTAGACCGCGGCACGGTCGAACTCACCGTGGTCAATACGCGCGCCGGTACGGTCGAAGCCTGTCAGCGCACCCGGCTGTCAACCTTGATGGGCGGACGCATCGACTACCTCGGCGTCAAAGAAGGCGAGCGCGTCAAAAAAGGCCAGTTGTTGATGCGGCTATGGAACGAGGATCAAAAGGCGCAACAAAAGCTCGCCGAAGCGCAACGCCATACCGCCCGTCGGCGCGTCGATGAAATCTGCACCCTAGCGGCGAGCGCGCGCCGCGAAGCGGAGCGCCAAAGCGCCTTGCGCGCCAAAGGCTTCATCTCGTCCGCACGCGAAGACAGCGCACGCAGCGAGGCCGATGCGCGCCACGCCAGTTGCGAAGCCGCGCGCGCCGATGTCGCCCAAACCAGCGCACGCATCCAAGTCACGCAAACCGAACAGGGCCGCGCCACGCTCTACGCCCCGTTCGACGGCGTCGTCGCCAAAATCGTCGGCGAACTCGGCGAATACTCCACGCCCTCCCCGCCCGGCGTCGCCACACCCCCCGCGATCGACCTGATCGACCCCTCCTGTCTTTACGTCAAAGCGCCGATGGACGAAGTCGATGCGCCCAAGCTTAAAGCCGGACTGCCGGTGCGCGTCTCGCTCGACGCCCTGCCGAAGCAGCCGCTCGCGGGCACGCTACGCCGCGTCGCGCCGTATGTGCAAGCGCTCGAAAAACAGGCGCGCACCGTCGATATCGAAGTCGATTTTGCCAAACCGCCGGACACGCCCTTGCTGGTGGGCTATAGCGCCGATGTCGAAGTGGTGCTGGGCGTGCATAGCAACGTGCTGCGCATCCCCACCGCCGCCTTGATCGAAGGCGGCAAGGTTTTGGTGCTGAAAGCCGAAAACAACGCCGATAGCAACGCCGAGCGCGGCACGCTAGAAGAACGCAAGGTCGCCACGGGGCTGGCGAATTGGGAATACACCGAAATCCTCGCGGGTCTCGCCGAGGGCGAACGCATCGTCACCTCATTGGAGCGCGACGGCGTAAAAGTCGGCGCTGACGCGACGGTCGCCGACGCCCCGCTCGTCAAATAAGCATGGCCCTGATCGAGCTTGCGGGCATCGAGCGCATTTTCCATCTCGGCGACAGCACGGTGCATGCGCTGGCGCGCCTCGACATGCAGATCGAACGCGGCGAGTATCTGGCGATCATGGGGCCGTCCGGCTCGGGCAAGTCCACCTTATTGAATTTATTGGGCTTGCTGGATAGACCCAACGCCGGAACCTACCATCTCGAAGGACGCGACGTCACCACGCTCTCGCCCGACGAACAAGCCGGCGTGCGCCGCGAACGCATCGGCTTCGTCTTTCAAAGCTTCCACCTCGTGCCGCGCCTCACCGCCGCCGAAAATATCGCGCTACCGATGATGCTGGCGGGCCTACCGAAAGCCGAACGCCGCCGCCGCGTCGAACAAGCTTTGCACGACTTCGGCCTCGACACCCGCGCCGGTCATCGCCCCGACCAACTCTCGGGCGGCCAACGCCAACGCGTCGCCATCGCCCGCGCCACCATCATGCAGCCGGCGATGCTGCTGGCCGACGAACCCACCGGCAACCTCGACCGCGCCACCGGCGACGAAGTCATCCACCTGCTCGAAGCCCTCAACCAACGCGGCGTCACCCTCGTAATCGTCACGCACGACCCCGCGCTCGGCGCCCGCGCGGCGCGCAGGATAGAGATGCAGGATGGCGGTATACGGTCGATCGGCTATCGCGATGCGACGGGATCGCCGGCAATGCCGTAGTAAAATCGATCCCGAGTAGGGCTTGGCTCCATCAAGTCCAACATATAGCATACGACGCGATGCTGGATGTTGCGAAGACTGCATTCTCTATTGCCCAAACATCATCACCCGTATCTCCGCCGCTGTTGGGCTTCCTGACGTCAGCCAAACCTACCGTGCTACCGAAAGGACGGGTGAAAATACCTTTGACTTTAATCGCCGATCCGGTAACAATCGCGGTTATGGCTACCGATGATGTTGTTCGAGTGAAATTGCCCGTATCCACGTTACAATCCTCATAAGCACCGCCCTCCCGGCGGTTCAGTCCAACGAGGTTTATCCGCCGCTATGATCGTCTGCGCTACGCCCCTTCGCCATCAGCTGTGGATAAACGCTATTCGTTGAGGTCTCTACAATGGAAACACTCCTTAATTTTCTGGTGCATTCAATAGTCATCTTTGGAGTATTGGCCTTTTTGGGAGTCGGTATAGGACTGGCCACCAACTTGCCAGGTGAGGGTGCTGATCGGGGCAGGGAGGCTGCTCTACGAGTCATCTCTATTGTTGCTGGCTTTCTGATCTATTACGCAAGTCGCGCAATCGGAATTTCAATCCCAGAATTAATGCTAAACGCATCCTCAAGTCGTGATGTAGTCGCGGTCACGCTTATCTCATTTATTGGCCCAATTATTGCCGGTCTATTTGTAACCAACATATGTATCAATCGCATCGAAGACGATTCAGCTATCGCTGGTCGTATCACGTTACTTATCATGGTTCTTACTCTCTTGATCTTCGTCGAATCCTATGTTGCATCGTATAAGATTGATTCCGAAGGCATCAATATCCATCTATTGCCAAACGTTGTCTTTGTACTAACCGTACTTCTTTACCTGATCTTCTATTTCAAACCAGCTGGCGCCAATAAATGACCTCTAACCGGCCCTCCCCACACCACCCACCGTGCGGGTCCGCAGCACGGTTGGGCTGACGACAAGGAAGCCCAACCTAACTCGGGATCAGACAAAAGTTTACGAAAGTCGGCGCTGGCGAGACGGCGCGCAAACGATAGCCGACACGCCACAGACAGTCGCTTCTCAAATAAATAGACCTCATCACCCCGGAGCCGATCATGCAAATCGCCAACCCGATCTACGATGTCGTATTCAAGTATCTGATGGAAGACGCCCAGGTGGCGAAACTGATGCTGTCGACGCTGCTGGGCGAGGAAATTACCGAACTGCGTTTCAGTCCGCAGGAGCATACGACGGAGATTCCCGCGCGCAATCTGACGGTGTATCGCATCGACTTTACCGCCACGATCCGCAACCCGCAGGGCGACTACCGCCAAGTGCTGATCGAAATCCAGAAAGCCAAGCTCGACACCGACATCATGCGCTTTCGCCGCTATCTGGGCAGCCAATACAAAGACCCCAAGAATGTCGAACCGGCGGCGACGGGACTCGACGCCGACCATCCGGGGCGCAAGAAA
>DATETD010000434.1:0-5306 GCA_035283885.1 Rhodocyclaceae bacterium | reverse complement strand
CGTCGTGAACGCAGCCGATTCTGCCCTCTTGCGCTATACGGTTTTGCGCAAGATCGAGCGTGGCCAAGGTCTTAAGTCGCGTCATGACAGCGGCGTGGTAGGCGAGCGGGTATTCGGAATGCGTTTCCAGTGCACCGTCTTTACGCCAGCGTATCCTCGCGTGGCGGCGCTGCGGAAAGGCTTCGAAATGAATATCCGAGGCGTGTGCGCGGATAGCGTCGCCGATGGCGTGGTCGATTAGCTCGATCGCCGTGGTTTCATTCGGGGCGACGCTGCCGCTCGCGCTGTCCCGATGACTTTCCTTGTCGTTCGGCGGCGGCGAACTTTCGAGTTGGGCGCTGTCGTCGGCGGGGGCTTTGCCCGCGTGGTTCCGCCCATAACTTTTCAGGGCGGCGGCGATGCGATGCGGCGTCGCGTAAACCAAAATGGCTCGAGTGCCGGACAGAAAGCTGAAATACTCCAGCAAGTCGCGGTCGAAGGGGTTGGAGGTGGCGACGACCAAGCGATTGTCGTAAAGCGTGATCGGTATCGCCGCTTTGCGTTTGGCGGTATGAACCGGAACCAGGCGTAAGGCGTCGAAGGCCGATCCGATCGATTCGAGATCGACGATCGGTATGCCGCTTTGTTGACTCAAGGCGCGGTTCACTTGCCACGAAGCGACGAGTCCATCGTCGATCAGCATTTTGCCGAGCGGATGGCGGATCGCCGCTTGGCGCTGCCGCACGAGCATTTTTTCGAGGTTGTCGGAGGTCAGCGCGCCCGCTTCGATCAGGTATTCGCCGATCATTCGTCTATCCGGGCGCGACGCGCTCTCTTGGTCGATGGCGGCCAAGGCGGTTTGCAAGGCTTCGAGGGTCGATATTTCGACTGGTAGATTTCGCGGCGCTGCAACGGCGGTCTGTTCGGCTTGGGCGGCAAGCGCCGCCTCTTTGTTTTTCTGCGCTTGCTCCACCTGACGATTGACCATCGCTTGCAATTCGGCTGCATGCACGTCGCTATACGGATCGTTCGGGCTGAGCATCAGATGCGGAAACGCGACTTCGAACGCGTTCTTGATAATGTTGATTTCATCGGCAACCTTACTCGGGAAGCCTTGGCGATTGGGGCGGTCGGAGAACAGCAGTTGCTTCATGTAGCTGAGGCAACTCGCGGTTCCCCAGGTGTTTTCTATCGTCGTCAGCAGATGCGGAAACGCTTTGGCGGTTTCCAGCGGCGTCACGTCCAAGGCGTTCAATAGGCTGCCGATTTTGGGAAAATACGTTGCGAAGTCCGCTGCATTTTCGATGGCGATGGTCTTCTTAGTCATGACGATTCTTTCGAATGAAAGCGTTTGCGGATGCGCGCGCGGATTTTCGCGATTGCGGCCATTTCAATGTTTCATCAAGGCCTGCACCGGATCGAGTTTGGCGGCGCGCTGCGCGGGTAGCCAGCCGAACACGAGACCCGTGACGAGCGATGTCGTCAAGGCGGCGACTACGGCCCAGGTCGGTGGCCAGGCCGGGAAGGTCGGATAGAGCTGGCGGATGGCGAACGCGCCCAGATGTCCGAGTGCGTAGCCGACGAGCGCGCCGACGATGGACAGCATCGCCGCTTCGGCGAGGAAGATGCGCCGTAGGGTTGCGCTACGTGCGCCCAAGGCCTTGAGCAGGCCGATTTCGGCGGTGCGCTGCGTTACGGCCACCAGCATCACATTCATCACCAGGATGCCGGCGACCGCCAGGCCGATCGCGGCGATGCCGGCGACGGCGGCGGTGAGCGCGCGCAGCAGCTTATCGAAGGTGGATAGCACGGCGTCCTGGGTGATTACGGTGACGTCTTCTTCGCCGTTGTGCCGGGTTTTGAGCAATGCGGCGGCTTGGCGTTTGGCGGCGACGATGTGGTCGCGATCCTGCGCTTCGATCAGGATGCGGAACAGCGTGGCGGTGTCGAACATCGCTTGCGCCAGCGCCACCGGCACGACGACGGCTTCGTCGAGGTTCATGCCGAGTCCTTGACCGACAGGCTTCAGCACGCCGACGATGCGCACGCGGCGACCGCCGATGCGCGCCCATTGCCCCAGCACCGGCGCGCCCTGAAAGAGTTCGGTATGCAATTTGGCGCCGATCGCCGCGACGGCGGCGGCATGGTTCCAGTCCTCGTCGGGCAGGAAAGCGCCTTGCGCTACAGTCAGGTTGCGAATGTCTTTATAACTTGCCGTGACGCCGACGACGACCGTTTCGCGTAATTTGCCTTGGGCATTGATTTCCGAGGTGCCGATCAGCAGGGGTGCTGTGCGCTTGACGGCGGGCAGACGCTGCAAGGCGGCGGCGTCGTCTATCGTCAGATCGCGCGGCGTGGTGGTCAGCGCATTCGCCGGATTGAAACCGCCGGTGGCCGAACGACCCGGCAGGACGATCACCAGATTGCTGCCGAGCGCCGAAAACTGATCGACCACATAGCGCCGCGCGCCGTCGCCCAAGGCCGTGAGCATCACCACGGCGGCGACGCCGATCGCCATCGCCAGAATCGACAATAGCGTGCGCAACGGGTAGCCGGTCGCAGCGTCGCGCGCAAAGCGCAGGATATCGAGGCGGGTCATGACGGTGGGGGCTGGTTAGCGTGAAAGGGCATAACGCATGATATCGGCTACGTCGAGCGAAGCGAGCCGATCAAGAACCCCCCGTGAGGGGGGCGAAGGGGGGGCGGGCGTGAAAGAGGTTCATGATGCGGGGGGCGTTCCCCGCATCATGAACCTTAAGATTCGCCCTTGGCGCGTTTCCACATTACTTTCATGCCGTTCTGGTCGCGCACGGTCAGGGTTTTCCACAGGATGAATTCCTTGCGGAAAAAGTCGGGATCGTCGAGCTTGAAGGTCTTGACTTCTTCGGCGGTCAGCAGCGGCTTTACGGCGGCATTGACCGGGAAGCTGCCGAGCGTGCGCACGATATTGCCGACTTGCACCTCGGTTCCTATCATATAGTTCAGGAATTCCTCGGCGAGCTTGAGCTTTTTCGGGTTCTTTTCGAGTTCGGATGAAATCGAGAAGCTGTCGACCCAGCCGGTTACGCCTTCCTTGGGTTTGGCCATCTTCCAGACTTCGCCTTGCTTCTTAAGCTCCGGCAAGGCGAAGCCCCAGGAGGTCGCGAGCGCCAGCCCCTTCAAATCCTTGGCGGTGTCGACGCTCTTCCACAGCACTTTCGCGTTCTTCGCGAGGTAGTCGAGTTTTTTCTGCACCTCGGGGTTGTTGAACAGCGTTTCGATATGGCCGATCTGATCCTTGTTCACTCCGCTCGCGAGCGCAGCGACATAAACGTTCGCTTCGTGATAGTCCGAACTCAGCGCGAATTTGCCGGCGTACTTCGGATCGAGCAACACATTCCAACTGGTCGGCTCTTCCTTGACGATCGCCGTGTTGTACGCGAGTCCGTAGGGGCCGTAGGTGTAGGGCACGCCATAGGTCTTGTCGCCCTCGGTGATGAATTCGGCCTTTTGCAGACTCGGAATCAGGCTTTTATAGTTCGGCATGTTCTGCAAATTCAACGGCGCCAGCATCTTGTTGTCGATCAGCTTCCATTTCTGCGACTTTACGACGTTGTGGCTGGGCGTGACGATATCGGCCTTGTTGCCGCGCAAGGCGTCGAAGATTTCCTGCGGATCGGAAATCACGGTGAATTTGATCGTGGCGTCGATGCCCTTGGCCTTCATGGCCTTCGCGAAGCCGTCGGCGACGGCCTGCGTCACATAGCCTTCGTAGCAGAACACCTTGAGTTCTTCGGCGTTCGCGGCCAGCGGCAACAGGCAGGAAATCGATGCGAAAACAAGCGACTTAAATTTCATGACGTTAATTCCTGAATAATTGAAAAGAAATATCGATTGCAGCGGACGCCGCAGCGTCCACTATTGAAAGTGCGCTGAAAGTGCGCTGAAAAGTCGGCGCTGGCGGGACGGCTCGCCTTAAAACACGCGCCCTACCGAGGCGATCACCACGCCTTTACCGAGGTCGCGCGAACTGGGGCTCGATAGGCCGGGGAAGTTGTTGTAGAACACCGCTTGGCGGCTGGTTCCGGTCAGCGCAATCGCGGCGTTCCAGCCTTCGTCGAAGGCGCGGGTCACGCCGAACTTGTAATCGGTATAGTCCACGCCGACGGCGTTCTTGATGGTTTGATAGCCGAGGTGGGCGTTGAAGGTATAGCCGTCGCCAAGATCCACATTGGCGCTGAGATCGAGATAGCCGGAGCCTTTGGTGCCTTGGTTGGCGAAGACGCCGGCGTCGGGATTGCCTGGGAGCGAACCCGCTCCAGCGGTTTGGCCGTTCCAGCCGTAAAAATCGGTCAGCGTATGCGAATATTTAGCCGTCAGCCATTTCCAACTGACCGAGCCATACAATTCCACGGTATTCAGGTTCTTGTCGGGCGCGCCGATCCAGGTGGTCGAGCGTTTGAAGTTGCCGGCGGGGTAGATGACTTTGAGCACGCCGATATTGAAGCCGAGATCGTCGTTAATCTTGCCTTGATAGCCGCCCGAAAAATCGAGTTCGATCGAAGAGCCGGGGTATTGATTGCCGGTAACGCTGGACGACCAGAAACTCGCATATAAGCCGCTGCTATGGCTATAGTCGGCGCCGAGCTGTAAGGCGGGCCGGCCCCAGGTCTGCGAAATGCCGCGCGAGACATATTGCGACACCACGCTGGCGTTGTATGTCAGCGTATGCGGCGAGGCCGGCGCGGCGTCGGCGGCTTGGATTGGCAATGCGATGCAGGTCATCGCCAAGGTTGCTGCGGCGATCGTCATCGCGCGCCGATTGGAATCAGTGAGTGTCATCATGGCTTTTGTATGTCGTTAGGGTTTATCTTACGGGAAGGCGGATCGCTTCGGTCGGTACTTTTGGCGTAGTCGCACAGGAGGCATTCTGACCGATTTTTCTCATAGAGTCGACGGAAACGCGACGGGTTGTCGATTTCGATCGAAAAATGTCTATTCGATATGGCGGTAGGGCGTTTCGCCTCGCCGCCGCCGGCTGGCTTTGCAAAGTGACCGGCATTGCGACGATTTCTCGGATGCGGTGGCTATCGTCGCGTCCGTTTCGCCGGTTGCGGCGAATGCAAGTACAGTACAATGGCCGTTTACATCGGCGATTCGCTGACGAACGGGTTGATTTTCTATGACACAAAAACTGCGTGCTGCGGTGATCGGGGTGGGCTATTTGGGGCGCTTTCATGCGCAGAAGTATGCGGCGATCGACGCGGTCGAATTGATCGGCGTCGCCGACCCGCAGCTTGAGACGGCGCAGGCCGTGGCGGCGGAGCTTGGGAATGTCGCCGCCGTTG
>DATETD010000433.1:0-12697 GCA_035283885.1 Rhodocyclaceae bacterium | reverse complement strand
AGCGTCAGTAATGGCTTGCATTTGCTGTAGGCCGGCAGCGAATGAGGTCTATTGAAGCATTTTCGTGGAGTCATTAATGAGGCAAATTAAGAAATTCCGTTTGGCGCCGCTTGTTATTGCGGCTTCGATGGTGTTTTCATCTGTAGCGCAGGCTGCGACGGTAATTGGTTCGAAAGCCGTCAACGGAGTTACTTACTCCGATTATCATAGCTGTGTGAGCGGTAGAAATACGGCAGGGGGTCAGGTGAATGACGAATGTTTCCTTGCTTTCGATAAATTCATTACGGTGGCAAATCCTGTAACTTCGAACAACGATGTTTATATCGACGAGACCCATCGTAATTTCCACAAAATTTCCGAAGGCACTCCGCAACGCTATTTGCCTTTCGCCAAGCTGCTGGAAAAAGGAGGGTATAAGGTTAGTTCATTGGCATTGAAGGAAGGGGAGGTGGCGGAGAGCGTGTTTGTGGCTTGGTTGAAGAACGCCGAGAACAAAACCAAGACTTTGGTTATTGCCAATCCCCTACATCCCAGCAACGACCCGGAAGTCAACTGGCTAGGAACGATCGAGAGCGCATTTACCGATACCGAAATTACTGCGTTGGTTGATTGGGTTAATGAGGGTGGCAATCTGATGTTGGTTGCAGATCATTTCCCATTTCCTGGGTCGATGACCAAACTTGGCGCCCAGTTTGGTTTTTTCATGGACAACGGTTACAGTTTCGATCCTCAATATAATGATGACTTTCTGTTCAGTCTTTTGTTGAGGAGCGCAAACTTCAGGGCGGGTCATAGCTACGACCCAGTTGCCGACATCATGACGCTGAAAAAGAAAATAACCGATCTGTCTCCCGATGGTGGAACTAAGTATGATGTTATTCTACAGAAGGAGCGGCAAAGATTAGTCAAGGACGATTTGGTCGACATCGTGCGTTTGATTATGGTTAAGCTTGGCGCCGACGTCAATTCGATGAATTTTTGGGCTGACATATCCTCCGATCCGAAAGTATGGGATGCGAATTCATGGTTCGCCAAGGGTGATGGTCGACTGTCCGATCACCCTGTTATTCGTGGGCGTCAAGGTATGAGCGAGTCCATTCCTTGGCTAACCAGCTTTACCGGCCAAAGTTTTACCTATGTCAAGCCTGATCTTCGAGATAGTAAAGGGGCGTCTATCGCTCTTGGCGATCTCGTCAGGCTAATGGAATTAGGTAAGGATACCTATACTCTTATAACCACGAATCAGGATGCCTATTTTGGACCGAGTCAATCGGTATCGGAAGACAATCTTGTGACTTATGCGCTCGGCACGCAAAAGATCGCTCCTTATTCGGTTGCCAAGAAAGATACCGGCCCACGTTTGAAAAGCGCTGCCGATCCCAGCCAAGGCTATGTTAACAATGACTCTAGCACTGCATCGCTCCAAGGCGCAGCCCTTACCGTAGGGAAAGGCAAATTGGTGATGTTTGGCGAGGCCGGTATGTTTACGGCGCAGATTGCAGCCGACGGTAGTTCGCAAATGGGTTTCAATAATCCAATGGCCGTTAATAATCAGCGATTTGTGCTGAATACGATGAACTGGTTGAGCGGCAACCTGAGCGATGTTTCCACAGTTGCGCCTTCCAATAGCGGATTGCCAACGGCTTCCACCTATATGGCGAAGTCTGGACAATCGATCGATCTGGCAAAAATCGTCACCACGGTGGCGGCCGATGTCCAAGAGCTGAAGAAATACCAGGAGGACATGAAGAACGGCATCTATAACGGCAACGTAAGTTACGCTACCGAATACAAGAACAGCTACAACACGGATAACGGCAGCCCCGGCAAAGGCGGCGGTTGTACGATCAATCGCTCTGGGCCAAGCGATCCGACGTTGCCGTTGCTGGCCTTGATCGCGATGGGTTACCTGTTCCGTCCGCGCCGACTGCGCGCACAATGACTATTGGGTGACTCGCCATTATGAAACCTACGACTATTTCGACAATGAATACGGGTGCCACAATGAATGTTGCAAATTTTCGCATCAAAACCATTGCGCTGGCGGTGGCCTTAACCGCGCCGGTTTTGTTCTCCACTACAGCCAATGCCCTGACACTGCATGAGGCGACGCAACTGGCGATCAAGAATTCTCCGCAGATCATGACGGAGGGCATCAACGTCAAGCTCAAGGGCGCCGATAAGGATATCGCCTACAAGTTTTTCGAGCCGAAACTGGATGCTTCCTACACCTACAACGATCTGCGCGGTTTTCATTATCCGCCGGAAATCGCCAACGTCAGTCTGAGTAGTCTGGCGCCGGGAGGCATACCGAATCCGGCGTTTCTGCCCGACAACGTGCGCACCGAGGATCTGGCGGTGTCCTTGAAGAAGATTTTCGAGAATGGCATTTATACCGAGCTTGGCCTCAGCTTGACCAAGCGCGATTCGGAGAAGGATCGACTCAGCGCTTCCGCCGCTATCGATAATTTCAACAAGGTTCCGGGCCAAAATCTGTCGCTCGACGATTATTTTCCCTTGACTTATGGTGTCGTCAAGTTCGTGACGCGCTTGCCGCTCTGGGGGCGTGGCGATCTGGCCGAGGCGATTGGCGATTTCGAGTCCAAGCAGTTCAAGCTCCAGGCTGCCGTCGCCAACATGAATCACGCGATCTCCAGTATCTTGGCAAGTGCGGTCTATGCGTATTGGGATAATCGTGCTGCCGTGGTCAAGTACCAAGTGCGTCAAGAATCTTTGGCGCGCACCGAACGATGGGTGACCAAGATTCAGGAGATCATCGGCAGTTCGCCGAAACCTGAGGAGGCGCGCGCAAAATTCGCCGCCGAGCTCAATCGTATCGACGGTTATGTCAAGGAACGCCGCAATAACCTGAATGCGGCCAAGTCCGAACTGGAGCAATCGCGCGCTACGCTGGCCAACGCGCTGGGCATTCCGCTCAAGAAGGCGATGGAAATGGGCGACGCCATCGATGTGATGCCGGAAGCCGGGGTGGATCGCGACCTGGTCGATGTGGCTAAGTGGAACGAGCAGGCTTTGGCTCATCGCCTCGACATTCAAGCGATTAAGCTTGAAGGTCGTGCGGCCGACGAGTTGCTGAAATGGATGAAAGACTACGCCGATCCGGAGTTGAACGTTATTTTGGCGGCTCACCAGCAGATGGTGGGTTTCGGCAAAAAGGAGAGCGATGACATCGGGACGTCAGGCTTTTTGAACGCCTTGCAAAATCCCAGTGGTCGTACCGGCTTCACCGCCGGCGTACAGTTCTCGATGAAGTTCGATCACGTCGCTGCCAAGGGAAGAGTCACCCAGGCTACGCTGAACAAGATGAAGACCGGCATCGACTTGAACGCCAAGATCCAGAAGACCGGCGTCGATCTCAAGGGCTTGGCGGATCGGGTCAATACCAGTGTCGCCAGCACGGCGTCGGCGGCGGAGACAGCCAAGGCCTACCGCGCTTCTGTCGAGGCAGCTACGGCCGATAAGTCTCAATCCATGGCAACGGCTTATCGTCAGTTCGAGGCCGAGCGCGACTGGATCAACGCCGAAGTCGATCGCGTCAACACGCTCGCCACCTTGGCGAAGGTGGTTGTCGAGGTGCGCCATCAAACCGCCACGTTGGTTAAATACACGACCGACAGCGGTCAGGTGGAGTTGCGGGATATCGTGACCTTGCCCAAGCTGCCGATCGCCGGCAATAGCTAGGAGGGGTAACTCGTGGTAGGTTGGCATCGCAGGACTTGGGGCGCCAACCTACCCCGTCCCTACTCAAATCAGCAACAGACCGGCATTGTAGTAGCTGTGCAGCACGATCGCAGGCGGCACGCCCCGGTAACGCTCGCGGAAAAAACCGAATACGATTCCCGGGAAAAAGGTCAGCAGCCCCACGGGATCGCCATTGGCCCACACATGCGTCAGGCCGAAGGCCGAGGCAGTCAGCGCATTGGCGCCGCTGATTGCGCCATAACGCAGTTTTCCAGCGTGGCTGCATAACAGCAAGGTTTGCAAGGCGCCGCGAAAGGCTAATTCTTCGACGATAGGCGCGACGATGACAAGCAGCCACCAGGCGACAAGCGGTTTAACGCCCAGCACAGACCATGCTCCCCAGACGGGCAGCGGCAGCAACAACGCTACGCGAAACCATGGGTCGGACCACCAATTCATTCTCGGGATGCTGGTAACCTCCTGCTTTGGGGAGTCAAGGATTTCAATCGGCTTTAATCGGATTTTTCAACCAAGGGACAGGGATCCAATGACTCGTTGTGTGGATTTTTACAGCCGTCGAGTGCCAAATCCAGCAGAGTTCGATCGAGCTTTGTTTCTTTATTCAGTTTTCGGGGCGTCGTAAAATCCATTTTCGTTTTATTGAAATATGGCGTGGCTTGCGGCGTCGAAGCAATCTTTTTTTGACTGCATTGAATTCTCATTGTGGTTGTTGTAGACTTGCCTCGCGATTGCGGTTTGCTTAACTTAGAGATGGCGAAATGTTTTTGTCGTGTTTTTTAATCTGAAAGGAAGAAGTATGAGTGAAGTTGTGACTGAAAACAAGGCCGAACAGGCTGGCAAGATCATCCGTAACTACTCGCTGGGTTCGGTGGTTCCCAGCCTGTTGCCCGTGCCGATGCTCGACCTCGCGGTGGTGACGGGCGTGCAACTGAAAATGCTGCATAGCTTGGCGCAGAACTACGGCGTCGAGTTCAAGGAAGAGTTCGGCCGTTCGGCGATCGCTTCTTTGGTCGGCGGCACGATGGCCTTGTCGGCGGCCCGCGTGGCGTCGAGCGCAGTTAAGGCCGTGCCGGGCATCGGCTCCTTGATCGGCGCGGCGACGATGCCGGTCGTCAATGGCGGCACCACCTACGCCATCGGCCAAGTGTTCAAGCAGCATTTCGAATCGGGCGGCACCTTCCTGACCTTCGACGCCGCCAAAGTGCGCGAGTACTTCGAGCAGCAGCTCAAAGAAGGCAAGGCTGTCGTCGCCGCTGCCCAAGCCTCTGGCGAAGTGCCGAAAGATGCGGCGGGCGCCAACGCCAAGAAATAATTTTTTATTTCGGCTTAGGCTTTCGTCTGCGCTCGCTTGACGGTTTCCGTCAAGCGAGCGGTGTTTTTTCGATCCAGTGTATTTTCTGTATATTTCCCTCAGTTGAACGAGTGTTTCCGCGCCATGGCGTGGAATTCGGTCGCTATCGACCGACGGCCCGTTCGATGTTGGGTAGGTAGTTTTTATGCGATCATTTCCGGCCCAGCGCCTGCTTGAATTTGTCGATCAGGAGGCGGATTACCCGAGAACGCGGCTCATAGTTTTTGCGCTGATCTCCGGATTGTGCAACGGCTTGTTGTTGGCGGTCATCAATCACTCCGCCGGCATGGTGGGGCAATTCTCTGCGTCGGGCGAAGGCCAAATGATGTATTTGGCGATTTACGGCGTGATCCTGACGCTGTTCGTGTATACCAAAAAGTACACGCTCGACCATGCGGCGATTCTGGTGGAGGAGGTGTTGTGCAAGGTCAGAATGCGCATCACCGATAAGATACGGCATACCGAATTGCAGTTTATCGAGAATATCGGTCATGGTTCGATCTACAATTGTCTGGCGCAAGATACGGTGCAAATCTCCCAAAGCGCCAATGTGGTGTTCGCTTCGATGCAGGCGGCGATCATGCTGTTGTTCGCCATGGGATATATCGCTTGGCTGACGTTCGACGGTTTTATCGTTACCGTCGGGGCTTTGGCGTTGGGAGTTTGGGTTTTCGGCACCAAGCGTAAGGGGATCATTCGCGATCTGGAGTTGGCCTCGAAAGAAGAAGTGCGTTTTTTCAATACCTTGCAACACACCTTGGCGGGGTTCAAGGAGCTCAAGCTCAATCGGAAAAAAAGTCACGATCTCTATATGCATCAATATGGAATCGCCAAGCAGGTGTTGCGCCTGAAGAGCCAAGCGGGCATCAATGCGGTGTTCGTCATGACTTTTTCGCAGATATTCTTCTATGTGTTGATCGCCTGTATCCTGTTCGTCTGGCCGTTCATCGAAAGCCCGGCGCCGAGCACCATCATCAAACTGACCGCATCGATTCTGTTCATCATCGGCCCGCTGGAATTGCTGGTCGGCTCCTTGCCGCTGTTCCTCAAGGCGGATACGGCGGTGAATAATATTCGCGAATTGGAAGCCAAGCTGAATATGGCGACCAAGGGGCTGGCGGTCGGCGAGCCGCCGGAGCATCCGCGTTTGAACTTCCAACGCATCCAGTTCCGCGACGTTTATTTCGAATATGCCGACATCGAAGGCGGCGGCATGCAGTTCAAGGTCGGGCCACTGAATTTGCAACTACGGCGCGGCGAAATCGTCTTCGTCGTCGGCGGCAATGGCAGCGGCAAGTCAACCTTGCTTAAGCTATTGACCGGACTATATTATCCATTGAATGGGTCGATTGAAGTCAATGACGAGATTATCGATCAGGATATCTATCCGGATTACCGCGAACTATTTGCGATCATCTTTACCGATTTTCATCTGTTCGATCGTTTGTATGGCATTCAGCGCTTCGACGAGGGGCGCATCAAATCCTTGTTGAGAATAATGGGATTGGCGAGCAAGACCAAATTCCGCGACGGCGCGTTTACCAATACCCAGCTTTCTACGGGACAACGCAAGCGTTTGGCGTATATCAATGCCGTGCTCGAAGATAAGCAAATCTATATTTTCGACGAACTGGCCGCCGATCAAGATCCGGCGTTCCGCAAGAATTTCTATGAGGTGCTGCTGCCCGAGTTGCGCGCTCAGGATAAGACGATCATCGCGGTGACTCACGATGATCGTTATTTCTGGACGGCGGACCGGGTGATCAAGATGGACGAGGGGCATCTCAGCGAGGAAATTCCCCCTCCGCGCGTGAGTCAATGAGCGCAACGTTCGATTTTTTATGACTATGCGAAAAAAACTATTTCGTTCTTGGAAGGCGCCCGATTTTTCCGCATGGCTTGCGAGATTGCGAATTCGTTTGCTCGGCATCGGTTCCGGGGCGTTGCATCACTGGTCGATGAGCGTATTTCTTGCCGTCGTCGCGCTGTCCGTGCTGTGGGGCGGTTTTTTTGCGGTTTCGCGTCCTGAAAAAGCCGGGGCGCTGATGCGCACGTTTTCCGAAAAGGTGGAGATATCGAGGACCGAGGCGTTGCCGGTGCTGATCGCCAGCTATCGCGATGGACCGCCGGATATGGTGATGTATACCAAGGATAGGCACGACGGTCCGCTTAAAGTCCTGCTGGAGGAGGCGGTTAAGCGTATTGGATATCGCGTTCAATGGATTCAACTTTCATATTCTAGAAGTGTCAAGGCGATAGAGGAAGGTAAGATCGATATCATTCCTTACGTTTTCTATAAAACGCCGGAACGCGAAAAGGAAATGCGCTTCAGCGAGAGTTTGGGTTTGCGTCCGCGTCCGGTGTATTTCATCGTCAAAGGTAATTTAGATAAGCGCTCCATCGCCAAGATGGAGGATTTGGCGGGATATACGCTGGGTTATCGGGACAAAAGTTATTATTTCGCCGAGTTCCATTCGGCAACCGAATACAAGAAAGTCGCGTATCAAGACGATGCTTCGCTGGTGCAGGGGTTTATTCAAGGCGATGTGGATATTATCGTGCTCAATAATCAGAAGGCGACGGAACGTGCGTTATATGCGGTAGGCTTCAACGATTTCCAATATGCGGATTTGGTCTTCAATCGCGAGTCGGATATATATTTCCTATATTCGCGCTTGCCGCAGCATGCGAAGACTTTCGATCGTCTCGATGAGGTTTTGCTGCAGATGAAGAAAGAGGGCACGATTACGCAGATTTACAATAGTTTCGATGCGGATCCGCCGAAATGAGCGGAGTAGCGCGGTCAGTAACGGGTATTCGGTGTTTTGGGATTGAATTATGAGCAAGTTTTCCAGTTGGACTAAAGATCGTGCGCCCTGGCTAGTGGTTGGCCTGCTGGTGGTGTTGCTAATCGTGGTGGCGCTATGGGGGCGGATTTTTATTTTGATCAAGCCCGGCGAGGCCGGGGTGATTTATCGCCCGCTGACTACGGGGACGGTGACCGACTATATCTACCCGGAAGGCTTGCATATTCTGCAACCCTTGAACTCGATGTTTAAATACGATACGCGCGTACAGATCATCTTTCACGATATCAACGTATTGACGAGTAGCGGTTTGCCGATCAAATTGTCGATCGCCGTTCGTTTTCAGCCGATTTACGAATTGATCGGCGTGCTGCATCAAACCGTGGGGCCGGATTATCCGAATAAAATCATTCTGCCGCAGATCGAATCGGTGATGCGCCGCAATATCGGCAATTACACGCCGGAGGATATTTACACCAATCGCGAGGGCGTGTTGAGCAAGATCATTACGCTGGCGTTGGAAGAGGTGGGACGCAAATTCATTCAGGTGGATGACATTATTATTCGCTCGGTCGAATTGCCCGAGACGGTGCGCACCTCGATCGAAAATAAACTGATTAGCGAGCAAATGTTTTTGTCCTACAACTTCAAGTTGAAGACCGAGGAGCAGGAAGCCAAGCGTAAGCAAATCGAAGCCGAAGGGATCAAGGCGTACCAAGATATTATTACTCCGACATTGACCGACAAGCTGCTCAAGTGGCAGGGCGTGCAAGCGACCCTCGATTTGGCGAAATCGAATAATGCCAAAGTCGTGGTGGTCGGCGGAGGTAAGGATGGTTTACCGATTATTTTGGGCGATAGATGAAATTTAAATCGAGTTTGGCGGGGTGGGCGCTTGCGCTCTGGATAGCTGCTATCGTTGCCGGGGTGGCGGGTTGCGGCGATAGTCGCGATTTCGGCGAGTCGCGCAAAATGTCGGCGCGCGAGAATTATAAAAGCGGTAAAGATATCTATTTGGGCGTCGTATGGAACAGCAAATTCGGCGCTTTTTTCGAAGGCGCCGAGTTGGCGGCGGCGGAAATCAATAGCGAAGGCGGGATAGGCGGTCGTGCTATCAATCTCGAGTACACCGACGAAGCCGCCTTCATGAAAACCGATCATGCCAGTCGCGCCCATTCGGAAGGACGCTATCGCAATGCGATGCAGGTGGCGGGTTCTCATATCGCTCAGGCGGTGGTCGCCAATAAAAATATCACCGCAGTCGTCGGTCACACCGGGATTTCGGATGCGACATTGGCGGCGATGCTGACTTACTCGGATAACGGGGTGCTGTTTCTGAACGGCGGCGCCACCGATTCCCGGATCATGTGGTCGTCGAGCGCCAATCTGTATTTTCAGTTGTTGCCGCACGATATGGTCATGGCGCGTCGCCTTGCCGACGATATGAAGCAGCGCCATTGGGATAACGTTTTTTTCATTTATGCCGCGAGTCGGCATAACGAGCAGCTTATCGAGTTGCTGAAGAACGAATTTGTCGAACGTAAAATTCGCTTTGCGGGGGCGACGGCGATTATGGAAGACGCCAATACTGCGGGCGCGGTAGAGAGTTCGCGGCGCTTGCAAAAGGGTTTGGCGCAATTGCGCGAGGGCAACGTGGATGCGATCGTGCTGCTGGCGCCGCCTGCGCTGAGTGCGCAACTGATTCGTCAGACACGGGCGATTGCCGTGGTGCAGCCGTTTGTCGGCACGGGCGCCTTGGATTCGCCGGCTTTCATCGATGCGGTCGGCGATTTGGGCGAGGGCACCATCATTGCCAGCATTTATCGCGATCAAAGTTATCAGGTAAAGCGCTTCGAGGAAAAATTCAAGCGTCGCTTTCCGAACGTGAAACCGGATCAAGCGGCGCTGATGGGCTACGACAGCGTTCGTTTGTATGCCGACGCAGTGGCGGCGGCCGAGTCCACCGATCCGTTCATGGTGGCGCACGCCTTACATTTCAAAATTCCTTTGTGGTACGGTTTGCAGGGGACGTATGTATTCGACGATTACGGCGTAAAGAATATCAAGTACTACATTCGCGAATTGCGTCGCAAGGACAAGTCGCTGGCGTTCGTCACGACGAAATGATTAATGAGTTGTCGCCATCAATTGGATAGGAAAATTTCATGTTGCAATTATTGACGGGTGCTGTGGGTTTGAGTTTGATTCTGGCGTATTTGGGACGAAATCGGCGCATGGGATTCTGGGGGATGCTGTTCGGCTCGATCTTATTGACGCCTTTAATCGGATTGATCATTTTGTTGGTAACGGACGATGTCAAGCCGGATCCGGCGCCCCAATCCAAACAATTGAGCGCGTCCAACGCAAAGAATGACGATTGATGTATGGACGATAGATTTAGGGCATGATTTACGGCAAGGCGCGACGCTCGATCGTTGGCGTGCGCTGATCGACGCGGAAGAAAAGGCTAGGGCGGATCGTTTTATTTTTCCGCAGCATCGAAGCCGTTTCATTCTGGCGCATGCGGCGACCCGCTCGATTCTGGCGGCGTATATCGGTCGGTCGGCGCGCGATTTGCGGTTCGAGAAGAATGCTTATGGCAAGCCAATATTGATCGTGGCGTCGTCGCAGTCCGCCGTGAGCTTCAATCTAACGCATTCGCATGATCTCGCGCTGTGTGCGGTAGCGATCGACGGCGAAATCGGCGTCGATGTGGAGTGGCGGCGCGATCTGGCGCAGCACGACTTGGCGCAGCGGTTTTTTGCGCCAAGCGAATCGAGCGCCTTGCAGCAACTCGAAGAAACCCGTCGGCATGCGGGTTTTTTTGCGTGTTGGACGCGTAAAGAGGCGTATATCAAGGCCAAAGGTCTGGGGCTTTCGCTGCCGCTCGATCGTTTTGTCGTCGAAACCGATCCGGATAAACCGGCGGCTTTGCAGGCAAGCGATTATGCGCCCGAGGATGTCGGCAGCTTTCGGCTGTGGGATGTGCCGGTTGCCGATGGTTATCGTGCGGCCCTGGCGTATCGCGGCGCAGCGGCGGGGCCGCCCGTGGTGCGCGCTTGGAAGTTTTAGCATGATGTAAAAGTCGGCGATGGGGCTGCGGGTGGCGCCGGATAAAGGCGGAATTTGTTTTAGGGATAATTCAAGTGAATGCAAGAGACGATGTTGTCACCTTAGTGGATCTGCTGCGTTTTCGCGCCGCACGGACGCCCCAGCGCATGGCCTACACTTTTCTCAGGGATGGCGTGCATGAAGACGCGGTTTTTACCTATGCCGGCCTGGACCGTGCGGCGCGCGCGATCGCTGCGGAGTTGATACGTACGATTCCTACCGCACCTGCGGGTGTTGCAGGCGAGCGCGCCGTGTTGATTTATCCGCCGGGCCTGGAGTTCATCGCTGCGTTCTTCGGTTGTCTATATGCCGGAATGATCCCGATCCCAGCGCCGCCGCCCGATGGCGCACGCATGAAACGCACCTTCCCGCGCTTGCTTGGCATCATGGAGGATTCCGGATCGCAGATCGTGATGTCGACCGATGCGATCTATCGAAATGCCCTCAGCGCACTGGGAGACGATCAAACGGTGCGCTGGTTATGCAGCGATACGGTGGCGATCGACGCCGATACAGAGCCGCATCGCGGTCGAGCCTCGGACGTCGCCTATCTGCAATACACCTCAGGTTCGACCTCGACGCCGAAAGGCGTGGTGCTGACTCATGCGAACGTGCTGGCCGATCTGGCAATGTCGGAGCGCGCCTGGGACTATTCCGCCGACAGCGTCTCGGTGACGTGGATGCCGTATTTTCATGATTATGGCTTAGTCGATGGCTTGTTGCAGCCCTTGTATAGCGGCAACCCCTGCTATGTGCTGTCGCCTTTAAATTTCATCAAACGTCCGCAGCGTTGGCTCGAAGCGATTTCGCGTTATCGCGGCACGCATACGCAAGCGCCGAATTTCGCCTATGAATTGTGTCTGCATAAGGTGACGACCGCACAGCGCGATGCGCTCGATTTGAGCCGTTGGAAAATCGCCAGCAATGGCGCGGAGCCGGTGCGCGAAAGCACGATGCAGCGGTTTATCGACTATTTTGCGCCATGCGGATTTCACTCGTTGGCCTATAGCCCGTCGTATGGCTTGGCCGAGGCGACCTTGATGGTGTCGACCAAAACCTTGGGGCAAGCGGCGATCGTTCGTCATCTCGATGCGGCGACGCTGGAGCGCGACCACAAGATCGCCGACATTATTGATAGCGACGATCTTGCCGCTGCGCGTAGCGTCGTCGGCTGCGGCGCGCCGCCGCGCGAAGTCACGGTGGCGATCGTCGATCCCGACACCTGCCGCCGTTGCGCCGTCGACGAAGTCGGCGAAATCTGGGTGTCGTCGCCCGCCGTGGCGGTGGGCTACTGGGCGCGCGAAGAGGAAAGCCGGGCGATTTTTTATGCACGTTTGGTGGGAGAAGCTGCGGACGAAGCCAACTCAGCGGCGTATTTGCGCACCGGCGATCTAGGATTTATGCAGGACGGCGAGGTGTACGTCACCGGGCGCCTCAAAGACCTGATCATTATCGCCGGGGTGAATCATTATCCCCAGGACATCGAATGGACGGTGCAGCAATCCCATTCGGAATTCCGTCCCGATCATTGCGCGGCGTTTTCGGTCGAAGAAGACGGCGAAGAGCGTTTGGTCGTGGTCGCCGAAGTGAATCGCGAATTGCCCGATTGGCAGCCGCTATTCGACGCCGTGCGTCGCGCGGTATCCGAAACCCACGAAATGGAATTGCATGCTCTTGTGGTGCTGCGCAAAGGCGGAATACTTAA
>DATETD010000432.1:0-4921 GCA_035283885.1 Rhodocyclaceae bacterium | reverse complement strand
GCTGCAAAAAAGCTTCGGTCGCTGGAACGAAATTGCCCAAACAATAGCCCAAACCCCGGCCCAAACCGCGCCGCCAGCCGGCGCGCGCCATAGCGGGTAGCCCACGACTACGCGCGACGGACGTTTTATCGATAGTGGATTCCCCCAAGCCTGCCGCCCCTAGAATTCGATGCTCGCAACGATTGCAGTGTTCAACTCCGTTCAACTCTGCTTCACCCTTTTAGCGCAACCCCGTATTTTAACGCGAGGGAAGCCTCCGCTACGACGGGACGAGCCGACGAAAACCCTGCTTGATTACGGTATCCTGCCCTCCCCCGCCAACTCTCGCCCACCGCCATGCTGACCACCGAGGATCATTCGCGCGATAGCGCCAATATGCGCTACATCTACCCCGTGGTTTCGCGCCGCGCCGCCGGCGTATCGATCGGCATCAATCTGAATCCCAACAATGCCTGCAACTGGCGCTGCGTGTATTGCCAAGTTCCCGACCTTAAACGCGGCGGCCCGCCGCCGATCGATCTTTTGCTGCTCGAACGGGAACTCGACGACCTGCTGAATCGGGTGCTGAATGGAGATTTTTTGGCGACCCACGCGCCGGCAGGCTCGCGCCGCTTGGTCGATGTCGCCTTTTCGGGCAACGGCGAACCCACCAGCGCCGCCGAATTCCCGCAAGCCGTCGAGCGCGTGCGCGCCGTGCTGCAAAAACACCACTTAGCCCAACGCGTGCCGATGCGCCTGATCACCAACGGCAGCATGCTCGACCGTCCTGCGGTGCAGGCGGCGCTACGTCACTTCAGGGACGATAAGGGCGAGGTCTGGTTCAAACTGGATTCGGCAACGGCCTCAGGGGTGCAGCGCATCAACGGCAGTCGAGTTCGCCCCGAAACCGTGGCGCGGCGCTTGGCGTGCTGCGCCCGCCTAGCCACCACCTGGGTGCAAACCTGTATGTTCCTGTTCGATGGACAAGCACCGTCGTCCGACGAGTTGGAGGCCTATCTAAAAATGCTGACTCCGCTGGCGCCGCGCTTGGCTGGGGTTCATTTATACGGCGTGGCGCGACCGTCGCTGCAAAAAGAAGCGCCCCGTTTGGGGCGCTTATCGTCGCAATCTTTGGAGGACATCGCACGGCGAATCCGCCAAATCGGGCTAGCGGTACAGGTGAGTCCCTAACTCGCCGGCCCTTGGATCGATTTACCGATTTACTCCGCTGCCGCGACTATTACTCCGCTGCCGCTTCGGGCGTCGGCTCGTTCAATTCGCCCTTCTTCATGGCGGAGCGAGCTTCTTTTTTCAGCTCTTTGAACAGATCGGGCTTGGCGATACGCAGGTATTCGACGACTTCGTAATCTTCGCGCTTGATCTTCTGCACGTCGATTTGTTCGACGTGAATCAGACGAAGCAATTGCTGAACCGGGCGCGGCATGTTGCGTCCGCTTTCATAACGCGAGCCGCCGCTCTGGGTAACGCCCAGCTTGGACCAGAATTGCTGTTGGTTCAGACCGAGCTTACGACGGATTTCACGGGCGTCGACTTTTTCATTGGCCTTCATACTATTCTCCTTGGAGTGGTTGTCATCGATAAATTACAGCACTAGTACAACACTGTAACACGTACAGTTTTGGTCTATTACCGAAGTAATATGGGCGAAGTATAGACCATACATTATCGCCATACAAGAGAAATTGGCGCGACATTAGTACGCAAGGCTCAAAAAAATTTTCCGGCACATCCGCCCCAGATGGCCGTATCGGTTTCTCAAAATTCCTGCCGAGTTCGTTAAAATCCGCCCTTTCCAACTAGCTCACAGCACACCGCAATGGGACTGATTGTTCAAAAATACGGCGGAACGTCGATGGGAACTCCCGAACGCATCCGCAATGTCGCCCGTCGAGTCGCGCGCTGGAAAGCGCAAGGACACCAACTGGTCGTCGTCGTTTCCGCCATGAGCGGAGAAACCAACCGCCTGCTCACCCTCGCCAAGGACGTTTCGCCGCAACCCGATCCGCGCGAATTGGACGTGATGGTCGCCACCGGCGAGCAAGTCACCATCGCCTTGCTGGCGATGGCGATCCGCGACCTCGGGCTCTCGGCGAAAAGCTATACCGGCGCTCAAGTCAAAGTGCTGACCGACAGCACCTTCTGCAAAGCGCGCATTCTCGAAATCGACGATAGCCGCATCCGTCGCGATCTCGACAACGACGCGATCGTGATCGTCGCCGGTTTCCAAGGGGTCGACGCCGAAGGCAACATCACCACCTTGGGGCGCGGCGGCTCGGACACCTCGGGCGTGGCGCTGGCGGCGGCGTTAAATGCCGACGAGTGTCAGATCTACACCGACGTCGACGGCGTCTACACCACCGACCCGCGCATCGTGCCCGAGGCGCGCAAGCTGGAGCGCATCACCTTCGAAGAAATGCTCGAAATGGCGAGCCTAGGCTCCAAGGTCTTGCAAATCCGCTCGGTCGAATTCGCCGGCAAATATAAAGTCAAGTTGCGCGTGCTCTCCAGCTTCGAAGAAGAAGGACAGGAAACCCAGGGTACGCTGATCACGTTTGAAGAGGACATCACTATGGAACAACCCATCATCTCGGGCATCGCCTTCAACCGCGACGAAGCCAAGCTCACCGTCGTCGGCGTGCCCGACCAGCCCGGCATCGCGTATCAAATTCTCGGCCCGATCGCCGAAGCCAATATCGATGTCGACATGATTATTCAGAACGTCGGCCACGACGGCACGGCGGATTTCTCGTTCACCGTCAATCGCGGCGACTTCACGCGCGCCAAAGAAATGCTCGAAACGCAGATTCTGCCCAAGGTCGGCGCGCGCGACATCAATGGCGACAACAAGATCTGCAAGATTTCCGCCGTCGGCGTCGGCATGCGCTCCCACCCCGGCGTCGCCAGCAAGATGTTCCGCACCCTGGCCGAGGAAGGCATCAACATCCGCATGATCTCGACCTCCGAAATCAAAATTTCGGTGGTGGTCGATGAAAAGTATCTGGAATTGGCGGTGCGCGTGCTGCACAAAGCCTTCGATCTGGATCGAGCGCCTGCGGCGGCATAAACCGCATGTTCGAGAGTCGGCGCGCCGTCCCGCCAGCGCCGACTTTTAAAAAACACCCAAGGCTAGGCCACCCGCCAGCGCCGCGCCAAGTTCATGGCAACGGCGCAGTTCCTGCGGCGGGATGATTTTCTGCGCCAGAATTTCGGCGCTGGTTTGCGCATGCGTACAGACGATCAAGGGCTCTGCGACCCGGCGCAAGCGCCAACCGGCGGCGATACGTTCGATCTGCCGCACCGCATTTTGCCCATCGCTGCCGGCGCACACCAGAATGGCATAGGGCCGACCTTGAATGCTATCCAGCACCGGGTAATAGCAGCGGTCGAAAAAATCCTTAAGCAATCCCGATATCGCCGCAAGATTTTCCGGGGTGCAGAACACATAGCCGTCCGCCGCCAGCACATCCTCGGGATGAGCCTGGGTCGCATGCAGCAAACGAACCTCGATTTCCGCATCGCTCATCGCCCCCTGCTGTAAGGCTTGCGCCATTTGCCGCGTACCCCCGGTCATCGAGTGATACACCAACAGCAAGCGCTTCACGCTTTCGTATCCGCCGCCCCGGTTTCCTTGGCCGACTTGCCGCCCGAGTGTGCATCCGGCGTTTTGCAACGCCCGCGAAACGCCATCGCCATCTCGAACGCCACTCGCGCAAACCCCAGAATCTCGGCGAATTCCTCGTCGCTCAAGGCGCGCGCCTCGTCGTTGCCGCGATAGATATTGGCGAACTCGCGCTCGCGCGCCGATTGAATCACCAGCTTGCCGATGCCGATCGCTTCGAGATTGTTCCACATCTCCGGATTGGAGGAGCGCGTGAAGTCCATAACGAAGCTGATCGGATCGTTACGCCCCAGCACCGCCGCCAAACGCAGGATCAATTCGAACGGCAAAGCGATGCGCCCGCTTTCGAGCGCCTCGATCACCGCCGGATCGTCGAGGTCGATCGCCGCGCCGACCTCGGCCACGGTCAGCCCCGCCGCCTCGCGCAGATTGCGCAACGAAGATCCGGCCTTAGCCCACGCATCGTGATCGCCCGAGCGCGGCATCACCGATTTCAATATCTCGGTCGCCGCGTCGATCGGCTGGCCGCTGCGTAACGAGTTCGCCACCACCGCGGCGGTTTTCAAGGTGCGCGCCGCATCGACACCCGCCGAACCGAGATCCAGCATCCTACCCGCCATCGAGCGCATCTTGTCGATCAGCACCGGCGCCTCCTTAGCCGGGGGCGCCGCTACGACTTCCTCGATCGCCTCCTTTTTTTTGGAATGCGCCTTCGACCTAGTTGAGTTTGCCATATTTTCCCTATCTGCCGATTTAATTGAGCCTAGTGAGCCGTCCGAAGCGTACACTTCAAGCCGCAAGAGTTCAAGTCAAGCCGAAGTCTCCATGAAAACTCACCGCCGTGTTGAAATTATTGTCAATTGTCCTATGGCCACCAAATCGACCATCTTCAAAGTCGACCTTCAGATCGCCGATCTGGATCGCAACTATTACCACAACCACCTATTGACCGTCGCCCGCCACCCCTCGGAAACCGACGAACGCATGATCGTTAGACTACTCGCCTTCGCCCTGTACGCCCATGAAGACCTGACGTTCGGCGGCGGTCTATCCACGCAAGACGAACCGGATTTATGGCGCAAGGACTATACCGGAGCGATCGAACTCTGGATCGACGTGGGGCTGCCGGACGAAAAAAATGTCCGACGCGCATGCGGTCGCGCCAAAGAGGTCGGCATCGCGACCTATGGTGGGCGCATTGCCGATATGTGGTGGCGACAAAACCAAAGCAGCTTGCTGCGGCAAAACAATCTGACTATCGTCGACTTGCCGAGCGAAGCAACTCGCGCCTTGGCCGAATTG
>DATETD010000431.1:0-3631 GCA_035283885.1 Rhodocyclaceae bacterium | reverse complement strand
GCTTAGAGTCGGTAAGGCGTTCAGCAGTTCGCCGATTTCGGCATCGGTCAGCATGACGCGCTCGCGTTGTTGCTGGGTGCCGCCGATGATGGCGCGCGTCTTGATGTGGGCGCAGGGGTCGATGGTGACGACGTGGCGGGCGATGCCGTGTGCGAATACTTCACGGATCGCCACCATGACCAGCCGGGCGATATGCAGCGAGCGAACGGACGCGGCTTCGACGATCTCGACGATATCGCTAGAACTGACTTCGGCGGCGTCGATGTTGCCGATCTTCGGGAAGACGTAATCGCGTAGCTGCTGGCTGCGCCCCTTGATGGTGTTGTCGGCCAGACGGTCGGCAGACTTTTCGAAATAGTCTTCGGCTAGCTTGCGAAATGTCCATGTTCTAGCGGCCTCCTGTTCGGCTTGGCGCTTCTCGGCAGCGACATCGACGCCTTGGGCTACCTCGGCGCGCTTGGCCGATGCGATCTCGCGAGCTTTGCTTAGGGTGATGTCGGGATACCGGCCTAGGGTAATTTCCCTCTGCTTGCCTGCATGACGATAACGCAATATCCATGCCGCCGCCCCCGTTGGCGACAAGGTGAACGTCAAGCCGTCGCCGTCGGATTTCGCAAGTGGTGTGCCGGCCTTGATCCAGCTGCGGATTTGAATGTCGGAGAGCTTACCCATTATTCGCTACCCGCTCGACTGCGCTCATGGTGAAGGCCAGGCCGTTGCCGTCCGCTTTGCCGTGAATCGACTTGCCTTTGAATCCGTTGCAGGATTAGCGATTCAGTACGATTTTCCATGCTCCATCTCCGTCGAGCTACTCACCAAGAAATGCAGCTACTCATGTAGCTACTCGGGAAGTATGCGCTGTTACGCGACGTTGCGCAACGCTATGGAGTTGAAAATTGATATGAAACAGTCGGTTGCATTGGGTTTGCCACGTCCTGCAACCCACTGAAACGACGCTAAAGATTACACAGCGTCAATTCGAAATCGATCGCAGTTTCGATCGGACGCGGGCGTTGGTCCATATCGGGGCGTAGGAAACGGATGTTGATGGCGAACTTTCCTGCGGAAATTTCCGGCATGCAGGGTTCGGCGTGCAATGCGCGTAGGCGTATCAGTTGGGCGCTGCGTCCGCCCAGCATGAGTTGAAACATGCCGCGCGTGGCGGTTTGCGCTTCCGGGCGACCGGAGGCGCGCAGCAGGCGAAGTACGATGGTTAGGCCGCTGTGGATCGCCAGTAAGGGCGACAGCCAGCCGTTGATGTCGTGACGACGCGAACCCGAATCGCGATTCAGCCAGTAATGGTAGCCGGGTAGGTCGAACTCGCACATGCCACCGGGAATGGCTGCACGGTTTTTGATGCTCATCAACCATTCGTTTTCGCGCAGGTATTGGCCAATTTTTCCTTGCATGGCAAGGAGTTGCGTGCTGGCTTGCTCGATTTCGTAGAGCGCCCCGGATAGAGCGCTCTCGGAGATGTCCGGGTTGTTCCTGAACGACAGCAGTATTTGCCGTTGTCGTTCGAGCTCTTGAACCAGATCGAACTTCATATCGGCGCGACTGACGACTTCGAGAATTTCGAATAGCGTCAACAGCGCAGCATGATGCTCGTCGGCCCCATCGGCGGCGACGAAATAAATCACCCTATCGAATAGGTATTCGAGCCGCAGCAATGTTCGCACGCGCTCGCTAAGAGGATATTCGTAAGTGATCACTCGCCTACCGTGGTGGAAAAATAGTGCGAATTCTGACCGAAATCGCGGAAAATCTCAACCGGAATGAGCGGCATATGTCAGATACTTTTCATGAAGTCGTTCTATTTGCGGAATCAGCGCGGCGGGTTCGCCGTCGTTGTTTATGGTGTCGTCGGCGAGCGCGAGTCGTTGCGCGCGCGAGGCCTGCGCCGCGAGGATGGGCGTTATTTCGGCGCGCGTCATTCCGCTACGCGCCATGACGCGACGAATCTGGGTTTCTTCGAGGCAGTCGACGACGGCGATTCGTCGGACTCGGTCGCGAAAACCGCCGGTTTCGACCAGCAGCGGGATCATCAGCACCACATAGGCCGAGCGCGCGGCGGCAACGCGCCGGTCGGTCAGCGCGCGTATCATCGGGTGCAGCACGGCTTCGAGCCGTTTGCGCTGGGAGGGATCGGCAA
Organism: Rhodocyclaceae bacterium; assembly: GCA_035283885.1. Taxonomy (GTDB): domain Bacteria; phylum Pseudomonadota; class Gammaproteobacteria; order Burkholderiales; family Rhodocyclaceae; genus DATETD01. The sequence continues at coordinate 1,479 of DATETD010000431.1, read as the reverse complement.
ACGCCAACGTGCGTAGCGCCGCCCGATCGAGTGCTCCTGCGGCGGTGACGATATGTTCGCCGAACATCTCGCGCAATGCGGGCAAGGCCGCGCCGTCCTTGGCGGTCAACTCATGGGCGATTGCGTCGGCATCGATCACCTCGATGCCGCGCTCTTCGAACAAGCGACCGACTGTGCTTTTGCCGCTGCCTATCCCTCCGGTCAAACCGATGCTGTAGCTCATGTCGGATTGGCCTCGGCGGGACGTTCCGGCGCCGCGCAGGCGACGACTTTGGCCTCGGCATACGGCGCAAGCCATGCGGTCAGATCGAGCGCGGTTGCGGCGGCGGTAATGTCTAGACTGGCGAAGACGGCGACCGGCATGCGGGCTTCGATGCGCGCGGAACGGATGCCGCGCCCGTTGAGCGCGGCAAGAAAGGCATGGGCGCTTGGCTCGTTGTGAAAACGACCCAGAACGATCTCGTAATAGTCGTTTTCGAGGTTGTTGACGCTGAATTCGGTAATCCCGAGTTGTCTGAGTTCGGCGGCTTTTTTGTCGGCCAAGAGTTTGCCGGCAAGATTGGGAATCAGCGCCAGATAGATAAACGATTCGGCGACGGGTTGCAGCTTGGCCTTGACTCCTGCGGCGTCGAGGTGGGATTTGAGCGCTTCGGCGTCGACCAAGGATAAGCCGGACACCGTTCGACATAACTCCGGCTCGGGTTTCAAAGACGGCGCGATTTTCGGTTCCGCGCCTCCCCCCGTCTCCATGACAATCTGCAATTTTTCGGCATGCAACTGCTGTTGCAGACGTTGCGGTTCGCGGTTCGTGTCGATGGGGCCGAAATAACCCTGCGCCCAAACGAAAAACGTCAGATTGGCGAATGCAAGGCTGAGAAAGCAGATACGGGAAATCACGGCAGATTAGCTTTTATCGCATGCAAGTGCGCAGAGGATGGAGATGGGGGCGAATCTAGCGAAAGCGCGCGCATTGTCGACGATGGTCGGGTTTTATTCAAGCGCCGAGTGCCGGCGGCCATAACGACGCAGGCCTTCGAGCACCAGATTATCGACTAGGCGGTAGGGTTGCCCACCTGCCTCGGCAAGCGCAACCGCAGCGCCGCCCGAGAGCAGAACGAGCGCCGGCGAATCGAACTGGCGAGCGATGCGCTCGATCGCGCCTAAGGTGGCGTGCAGCGCGCCGCTGGCGATGGCGTCGCCGGTATTGCGCGGTAGTTCGCGATAACAACCTTGCGCCAGCGGCAAATTGGCGGTTTTGTCGGCCAGGATGGCGTGCATTAGGTGTAGACCGGGCAGTATCAACCCGCCGAGAAAATTGCCGTGCGCGTCGAGCGCGTCTATCGTGGTCGCGGTGCCCGTCATGACGACGATGGCATTTCCAGAATGCAGCGCGCGCGCGCCGATCGATGCGGCCCAGCGGTCGTTGCCCAATTGACGGGGTTGCTCGTAGCGATTGGTCACGCCGCAGGCCGCGCTCGA
>DATETD010000430.1:0-8650 GCA_035283885.1 Rhodocyclaceae bacterium | reverse complement strand
AATCCGGACGGCACGAGGCGGCGGTGTATGAACGCATGTGGAATACTATCTGTTGCGGCCAGGTATGGCATGGGGAAATCTGCAATCGCGCCAAGAACGGCGGCGAGTACTGGGTGGCGGCGACCATCGTGCCTTTCCTCGACGAGAGCGGTTTGCAATATGAATATATTTCGATCCGCACCGACATCAGCGCGCGCAAACGGGCCGAGGAGAACTTGCAGCAGCAACTCTTGTTCAGCCGCGAACTGATGGATGCGATTCCAATGCCGGTGTATTCCAAGGATTCCCAGGGGCGGTTTCAGGGCTGCAATCCGAGTTATGCCGATAAGTTCGGCGTGGTCGATTTCGACGCTTGGCAGGGCAAGACCGTGTTCGATCTGTTGCCCGCCGAACAGGCGCGTTGGCATCACGAGCGCGATAGCGAATTGTTCGCTCGTCCTGGGCGGCAGACGTTCGAGCTTTCCGACGTCGGGCCCGATGGCGCAGCGCGCACGCTGGCGTATCATAAAGCCAGCTTGACGCGACCGGATGGCGGCGTCTGGGGTTTGATCGGGGCGATCGTCGATCTGACGGATAGGCAGCGTTGGGAGGATGGGCTGATCAAGGCGCGCAATGCCGCCGAGGCCGCCAATCGGGCGAAGAGCGATTTCCTGGCGAATATGAGCCATGAAATTCGCACGCCGATGAACGGAATTATCGGCATGACCGATCTGGTGCTCGATTCGCCCTTGGACAAAGAGCAGCGCGAATACCTGAATATCGTGAAATCCTCGGCGGACTCGCTGTTGACGGTGATTAACGATATTCTCGATTTTTCTAAAATCGAGGCCGGAAAGCTGCAAATCGAACGGATTGCCTTCGAACTCGCGCCGATGCTGAAAGACGCGTTGAAGGCGTCGCAGTTTCGCGCGCGCGACAAGGGACTGCGGTTTACGCTCGATATCGGCGCCGAGGCGCCGTGTTATGTCAAAGGCGATGCGGGGCGTTTGCGCCAGGTGCTGCTGAATCTGGTCGGCAACGCGATCAAATTTACCGAGCGCGGCGAGATTAATTGCACCGTGCGCGTCGAAAGCCGCCGCCCCGCGACTGTCTGCCTGTTGTTTTCGGTCGGCGACACCGGCGTGGGCATTGCGCCGGAGCAGATAGAGCATATTTTCGAGGCGTTTTCTCAGGGCGACAGTTCGACCACGCGCAACTATGGCGGCACCGGACTCGGGCTGACGATTTCCAATCGACTGGTGAATTTGATGGGTGGGCAGCTCTGGGTCGAAAGCCAACTGGGGCAGGGCAGCAATTTTTTCTTTACCTTATGCATGGGGATAGCCGACGGCGTCGGCCATTCGAGCGCGTCGATGTTTCCGATCGGGAACGAGTCTGCGGTAGCGGCTGAAAAGTCTCCGGCTTTGCAGGTATTGCTGGTCGAGGACAATCGCGTCAATCAGCAACTCGCGTTGGCCCTGATACAGAAATGGGGACATCGCGTAGTGTTGGCGAATAACGGGCAGGAAGCGCTGGATTGCAGCGCCGCTCAGGAGTTCGACATCGTATTGATGGATATGCAAATGCCCGTGATGGGCGGACTGGAGGCGGCGCGCGCGATTCGTCGGCGCGAGGCGCTGCTGGGTCTGCCGCGACTGCGCATTCTCGCCATGACCGCGAATGCGATGCAGGGCGATCGCGAAGCCTGCTTGGAGGCGGGTATGGACGATTATCTGTCCAAGCCCATCAAAGTCGCCGAGTTGGAGGCCAAATTGAACCAATGGGCCATCGTCATCGGCGAAAGTCGATAATTTTAAGGATAAACAGATATGGCGAATAGCGTGTCCGATTTACCCGCGCAGGCCATCGAGGCCTTGCGCAGCGGCGATAAGATCGCGGCGATCAAGTATTTTAGAAATTCGCATGGAATCGGTTTGAAGGAGGCGAAGGACGCGGTCGAGGCGCATTTGGCGGCGAATCCCGCGCTTGCGCAGCAGTTCCAGCTCGCGCGCTCGGCGCGCCCAGGCCATGGTGCGGCGTGGATCGTGCTGCTGCTCGTCGCGATTGTCGTTGTCCTGTTCATTCGTCGCCAAATGGAGTAGGCTGTAATGGTGGATGGCGTAGCCAATCCACCGCTTATGCGCTGAGGTTCATGCTTCGTCCTTTGTTTCGTCCAAGCTGTTCGGTTGAGTGGTTCGGTTAAGCAAGGTTCAAATCATCCACGACAGTGGCACTCGTCGATTTTTATCGCTGCGAAGGAGAAGCAAAATGCGTAAACAATTAATCACTGAAGATCGGATGCATCCGCCCTTATCGGAAACGGGTTGGATGGATCTGGAGTCTATGGTCGATTTGGAATTCACCTCGGAAGACGGCGCGCATCCGGTCGAAGCGGCGTTGCTGTTGTCGCGCCACGAAGGCTGGCGCGCGGCCACGCCCGGCAAGCAGACGCTGCGTCTGACTTTTCACACGCCGCAAAACCTGCGTCGTTTGCGCCTGGAATTCGTCGAAACCTACGAATCGCGCACCCAGGAGTTTGTCATACGCTGGTCGCAGGATCGCGGGCAGACCAAGCGCGATGTGGTGCGCCAGCAATGGAATTTCAATCCCGATAGTTCGACGCGCGAAGTCGAAGACTTGACCGTCGAGTTGAACGGCGCGACCTGGTTGGAGTTGGAAATCGTGCCGAATATCAGCGGCGGCTCGTATGCCTCGTTGCTGAGTTGGCGCATCGCCGGCTGAACGCTACGAGACTACGGTTCACCAGCGGCGGCCATCCTGCGGCGGCATACGTTCGGGATAGATATCCCGTCCGGCCTGGTGCACGTCGCGACGCAGTTGGCGGCGCTCTTCGGGCGACATGCGACCGCAGCCGCGTCCCTCGCCGGCAGGCGGGGCAACGCCCGCGACCGCTTGCGAAGTCATACCGTCGGGCGGCCCGCGTCGCCGCTGACCGCCGCCGCATCCGCCGCCGCCGCATCCGCCGCAGCCGTATTGGGGCGATTCTGCAGGCATTTTGTCCGGAACTTGGGCGAAGGCGGCGCCGACGAGCAGCAATAGGCCCGCAACGATCGGCTTGGCAGCGATTCGGGTATTCCTGCATGGTGTGTTCACGATAGTCTTCCTGATGGGCTAGAGACGGGACAGGGCGAAATTTTACCGATTCGTTCGATCGATGGGGCTTTAAGCGGGCCTCAATCGGGCCGGAGCTTTTCGCACGCTGCCATGGTGCATCGAATCTGTTAGCCGAGTGTTGCGCTCGTCGGGGCTTTGTAATTCTTTGTAAAGCGGACTAGCGCAATGCCCGAGTTACCGTTACGATTCGGGGCATGAACGAGAACAAAGCAAAAATTTTGGTCGTCGACGACGACTTGCGTTTACGTCAGTTGCTGGAACGTTATTTGGCGGAACAGGGCTTTGGCGTCAAGGCGGTTGCCGATGCGGCGCAGATGGATCGGATCTTGGAGCGCGAGCTGTACGAGCTGATCGTGCTGGATCTGATGTTGCCGGGCGAGGACGGTCTGTCGATCTGTCGTCGGTTGCGCGGCGCCGCGAATGCGAACCCGATAGGCATCATCATGCTGACGGCCAAGGGCGACGAAGTCGACCGCATCGTCGGCCTGGAGGTCGGCGCCGACGATTATCTGCCCAAGCCGTTCAACCCGCGCGAACTGGTCGCCCGCATCCATGCGGTATTGCGTCGGCGTAGCGCGGCGCCCTTGCCGGGCGCGCCGGCGACCGTCGGCGAAACCGTGAGTTTCGGCGTCGTCAAAGTGCATTTGGCGACGCGCGAACTCGAGCGTAACGGCGAGATGACGCTACTGACGACCGGCGAGTTCGGTTTGCTGCGTGTGCTGGTCGAACATCCGCGCCAGCCGATGAGCCGCGACAAGTTGATGGAGCTGGCGCGCGGACGCGAGTACGAAGTGTTCGATCGGGCAATCGACGTGCAGATTTCGCGTTTGCGCAAGTTGGTCGAAGAAGATCCCGGCAAGCCACGGCATATTCAGACAGTATGGGGTTTCGGCTATGTGTTTATTCCGGACGGCAAGAAAGTCGAGTAGGCGGAATATGCAAAATGCGCAGACGGTTTTGCATGCCGCTTGCGCATGTTGAGAATCTGGCCGCGCTCCCTGTTATGGCGCACCTTTGTGCTGGTGACCCTATTGATGTTGTTGTCGGTGATGGCGTGGTTCGCCATTTTCACGACGTACGAGCGCGAGCCGCGCGCGCGGCAGTTGGCGCAAACGTTGGTGAGCGTGGCGAATTTGACGCGCACGGCGCTGGTGACGGCGCGCCCTGCCGCGCGGCGCGAACTGTTGCGCGAACTGTCCGATCTCGAAGGCATTCATATTTACCCGGCGGAAGCCAGCGACCGCGTGAAGCCGCTGCCCAATCACCCTTTCCTGCATCGCGTCGAAGAACTGGTGCGCGAACAACTCGGCGCAGCCACGCGTTTGTCGTTGGAGCGCGAAGGCGAACATGCCTTGTTCCTGAGCTTTCGCATCGACGAAGGCGACGAGGCCGACTACTGGCTGGCTTTGCCGCGCGAGCGCATCGACCGCGTTTTTCCGCTCGGTTGGGTCGGTTGGGGCGTAGCGGCCTTGCTGTTGTCCTTGGTCGGCGCTTGGTTGATCGTGTTTCGCATCACGCGCCCGCTTAAAGCCTTGCAACTCGCCGCCGTAAAAGTCGGCGCTGGCGAGACGGTGCTGGCCTTGCAGGAAAACGGTGCGTCCGAAATCGCCACGGTGGCGCGCGCCTTCAATCAGATGGGCGCGGATTTGGCGCAGATGAATCAGGATAGGGCGCTGATACTCGCCGGGATTTCGCACGATCTGCGCACGCCGCTGACGCGGTTGCGCATGGGCATAGAAATGGCGACCGACGAGGACTTGCGCGGCGGCATGATCGCCGATGTCGAAGAGATCGACCAAACCATCGGTCAGTTTCTCGATTTCGCGCGTTCCGAGGGCGGCGAGGCGATGCAGTCTATCGATTTGGCGGCGCTGCTGACCGAGATCGCCGAACGCTATCGGCGGCGCGGCTTCGTGATCGATCTCGATGTCGAAGCTGCCGCCGCGCCGTCGTTCGAAGGGCGACCGCAGGCCTTGCGGCGCGCGCTCGGCAATCTGATCGACAATGCGTTGAAATATGCAGGAAGCGATAAACCGGTCGCGGTGGGCTTGATCGTGCGGCAAAGCGAATTGTCGATCGAAATCGGCGATCGCGGCCCCGGAATTCCGTCCGCGGCGGTCGAACGCATGAAGCGCCCCTTCACCCGGCTGGAAGCGGCGCGCAGCAATACCGCCGGCGCGGGTTTAGGCTTGGCGATTGTAGACCGCATCGCCCGCTCGCATCAGGGGCGTCTCGAGCTATTGCCCGGCGATGCGTCCGCGAGCGGCGGCTTGCGTGCGTGCGTCGTTTTGCCGCTGCACGCACCGCACGGTCGATAGAACCGTCGCAGAGCGTTACGACGCCGTATCTTTCCGATTATCCTAGAAAAAGCAGTTGTCCACGAAAAACACGAAAAAAATCAAAGAGATGTCTGTCGTTTTTGTTCGTGTCTTTCGTGCTTTTCGTGGATAAGGAGGTTTTTAGATTATTTGCCCGTTTTCGGCTCCATCACATAGTCGCCGCCTTCGTTATGGCGAGCCGAGCGGATGGCGCCGAACTGGGGTTCTTGCGGGAACTCCTTCATTACGCTGTCTTTGATCGATTTATGCATATCGACGGCCATGGTCGACTCCGGCAGATTCTTCAGGGTTTCGATCAAGGACCAGGCGAAAATCGAATGGCCGTCTCTGCCTTCGTCGGAAACCGGCTCTTCGCCGCCGCTCGAAATCGCCACTACCGAACGTTGGCGCAGCACATCGTCGCGTTTCATGCGGATCTGGGTGTCTTTGAGCTTCTGCTCCGTGAACGTGCCCGAAAAGCAGCTATCGGAGACCAGCATCAGTTGCTTGGCCGGGATCGCGTCGAGGAAGCGGGCGATATCGCTATTGGATAGCCATTTCGCCGGCGATTTGTTCGAGGCGTCGACGGGCAGCCAGTAACCCATGCGCGTGTCGTTCATCTGGTAGCCGTGACCGGCGTAAAAGATCAGCACGCTGTCGTCGCGTTCGGTGGTTTCGGCCAGCGTTTTCAGCGCGCGCACGATATCCGCCTGGGTGGCGTTGTCGACGATCTTGACATCGTAATCGAAGCGCGAGCGCAAGGTCTCGCCGATCACTGCGGCGTCTTTGGTCGGCGATTCCAGCGCGGGAATCGCGCCGGTGTAGGCGGCGTTGGCGAACATCACGGCGATGCGCTTACGCACCGTCGGCGTGGGTTCGGCGATGTCGATATCCTTTCTGGCCGCCGGAATGCAAAGCGTGTCGCCGCTGGATTGGCAGTCGCCGAGTTGGGCTTGATCCGGTTGTTTGCGCAGAATATCGAGAGCGTCGCGGAAGGTCTCGGTGCGGAATTCATGACGCGCCTGGATCATTGCGGACATATCGGTCATCGACAGGCCGGCGGTTTTGACCAAGGGTTTGGTGGCGGCTTGAGCGACGGTTGCGCTGCTCGTGGCGACTGAAGCGGTCGTACTGTCGGCGCTCGATGCGGCGCCGGAGGATTCGCCGCCGCCGACTCCGGAGTCGCTGATCGTCAGCGTCGTCGCCGTCGTCTGCCCTTGAGCCGATGCGGCGACGATGGTCGCGTCGGCGGTCGCGCCGGTGGTCGCGCCGGTGGTCGAACTAGCGGCAGCGGTCGAGGCGGATAATTGTCCTGCATCGACGGCGCCACTGGCGCCGGTCGAACCGCTGGCGGCGAGGATGCTGGCTTGGGTCGTTTGCGGAGTGCTCAGGCGATAGTTGGCGGCGTCCGCGCCGGCGAGTGTTAGACCTGGGACATAAACAATTTTGTTGCTGCCGACATCGGCGCTTTCGAAATGCGCGTCGGACGAGGAGGCGCTGTCGATCGAGGACGGAGCGAGCAGGCTGACCGTATCCGTAGCGATCACGCCTTGCAAGCTGCCGTAGCTGGCGACGGTGGCGGCGGTGGTTCCGTCGTAAGTCTTGTCGTCGGCGCGTAGGCCGGAGAGCGTCAGCGCTTTGGCGACGATATCGGCGGTCGTGGCGGTTTGATCGGTAATGCTGTAATTGCCGACATCCGCGCCGCTATAGCTACTGCTCAGCGTCACCGTCTTGCCGACGCCGACGTTCTTATCGACGAAGCTGCCGCTGCTGACGATGCTTACCGTATCGCCGGCGATCAAGCCGGCGATTGTCGCCTGGGCGTCGCTCACGCCGGCGATGGTCGTCCCGTCATAGGTCTTGTTATCGGCGCTAATGCCGGATACGCTGACGGGTTTTGCGCCGATCGTGGCGGTGGCGCTGGGCTGGACGATGTTGTAATTGCTCGCGTCGGCGCCGCTCAAACTGTAGCCGACGATGGTCACGGTCTTGCCTATGCCGACATTCTTATCGGCGAAGCTGCCGGTTCCGGCGCCGCCGACCGTGACGCTATCGCCGGAAAGCGGCGTAACCGTCGGCGCGCCGTTCAAGGTCGCCGTCGTGGTGGCGTCATAGACCTTGTTGTCGGCGCCGACGCCGCCGATGCTCAAGTCGGCTGGGGCGATCGTCGCGGTGGCGGTGGGTTGGACGATGCTGTAATTGCCTGCATCGGCGCCGCTCAAGCTGAAGCCGGCGATGGTCACGGTCTTGCCTATGCCGACATTCTTGTCGGCGAAGCTGCCGATTCCGGTTCCGCCGAGCGTGACGGCATCGCCGCTGATGGGGGCGATAGCGCCGGCGCCGCTTAGGGTTGCGGTCAGGGTGGCGTCGTAGGTTTTATCGACGGCGCCGATCCCGGTGAGACTCAGCGGTTTGGCCGTTACCGTCAGTTCGTTCAGCGAGACGCTGCTGTCGATAAGTTGATAGCCCAAGTTGCTGCTCAGGCCGCTGGAATAGGCGAGGTTATGTACGCCGACAATCGGATTGCCCGAACTGGAGTTTGCGCCGCCGATGGCGTAGCTCGCCGTGCCGGAAATATCGGTGGCGGTGTCGCCATCGATAAAGCCGCTATAGCCGGCGCCGATGGTCGGGGTGGCGCCGTATTCGACGGTGGTCGCCGTCGGGGTCACCGTCAATGTCGGGGCCACGCTGTACATGATCCAATTGCCGCTGGCGGCGTAGGAAGGCGCGGTGGCGCTGTAGGCTTGATTGTAGTGCTTGTTATAGCCCGAGAATCCTTCGGTGCTGGTGGCCGGGTCGGCGGCGTAAATCAGATAGCGTCCCGAACCGCCGACGCCGATGGCGCCCGCATTATTGACGAAATTGCCGCCGATCGCCGCGAGCGTCGCCGTGCCTGTGCCGACATTCAGCGTGACGCCGCCGGCGATGGTCAGATTCGACGCGCCGGCGTCGCGGTAAGCGCCGTCCGCGGCCGTATCGCCGGCGACGGCCAGCAGATCGGCGTTGCCGGTGGTGACGTTTGCATTGAAGCTGAGATTGCGACCGGCTTGCACCGTCAGTTTGCCTGCGCCGCCGGTCGCGGTGACGAGCAGCGGCGAGGCGATCGTGATGTCGTTGTTGGCTTGCAAGGTCAAGGCCGTGCCCTTATTGAGCAAATCGACGACATCGGCGGGTTTGAGGGTGAGCGATTGATCGGCGTAGTCGGCGTAGCTGTAGTT
>DATETD010000429.1:0-17336 GCA_035283885.1 Rhodocyclaceae bacterium | reverse complement strand
TCAACGCATCGAACACATCGACAATGGCGAACAATCTGGCGTTGCAAGGGATGGTCGCTCCGGATAATCCGTCTGGATAACCCGAACCGTCGAATCGCTCGTGGTGGCATCGTATTATCGGCGCCGCCGCCGCCATCCATTCGTTGCCGGCAATAATTTCAAGCCCGAGAAATACATGCGTTTTCATCACGGAAAACTCATCGTCGGACAATTTTCCCGGCTTGAGCAGAATTCGGTCGGGGATGCCGATCTTGCCGACATCGTGCAAAAAGGCGCCCTCGATAATATGGGATATTTCGCGCTCCGACATGCACATCGCTTCAGCCAGAGCCACGGCATAAAGCGTAACGCGGTAGTTATGCGCGTCGGTATCGGAATCGCGTTTGGCGGTAGCATTGCCCAAGGATCGAATCAAGGAAAGATTCGACTCCAGCAGTCGCTTGGACAAATCGCTGGAATAACGCAGAAATCTTAGCAGAATAGGATACAAAAGTCCTGTCGTCGCAATCACGGAAGCAATCGCCATAAGAATGCTTTCGAAAATCTGCTTTTTCTGCGCCGCCAAAATCTTTTCATCGATGCGGTAAACGCCTTCTAAATATCCGGCGAGAACACCCGGCATCGAAACCAGTGGAAGTACAACCTGGATTAATCGATTCGAACCTTCACGTATCCGATTGCGATGATCTTTGCCCAATTGCGGCCATTCATGGCGATGGTGCTGCACGGCCAATCTTGCTTGCGTTTGCGCTGTTGCCCATACTTCATAAACGAGCGCGCCATTCGGATCAAACACTCTGATGCCGACAAAGTTATTTCGATCGAGCAAATCGGTTAGCGCCGAGTGTTCCTCGACAATTTTTTCTCCCGATAACAAGCGTATCGCAGCGGACTCCCAATGACGTGCGCCGACAGCGGCGCGCTCCAGTGCAATGTCCTCGACGCGACGCGACTCGGCCCAATAGGCCATGCTGCCCGCCATCACGCCGACAAAAGCCGCAACCCCGCTTAACCTAACGGCAAGCATGCGATTCAGACGATGGGGCGTGCTGGGTAAAGTCATTGGCTTTTCAAAAGCTCCATCGGCCAGAGCGGATAAGGCGCCAAGTGTTGTAATGGGCGGCATGCGTCGCTTTCCGGTCGGGTTGTAACGCCGAGATGAAACAACCGACTTACGCGAGGGTGTTTGTAAGTCGGCTTGATGCGCTTAATGCCTCGCGCTTATTTGCCGTCCTGTGGATGGTAGTGTTTATCCTTGGTCGGCTTCGCTTTGTCGGACCTTTCCTCCTTCGCCATCTCGGGCGCTTTTTGCGGGACGCCGGTCTTTTCTTCCGCATGCGAATGCGGTTTGACTTTCTTTGCGGTTTTATCCGACGGCGCTTCGGCGGAAGGCTTATCTCCGTCGGACGCCGCATGGACGCCAAAGGGCAGCGCGGCGCTTAGGGTGAGCAGGACCGCCGGAACGATGAGTTTCGATTTCATGATTTCTCCAAAGTGACGATATAACGACGACACGATATGTCTGTTTCGAACAGACTGAATTTTGCGCCCCCATCGCTGTCGACAACATAACCAAACGATTACATTTTCGTAAGCTTAGGCCGCGGGCGGGCGCAGACCGATCGATCAGCGCTTCGCCGGATCGATCGACTGGCGGTGCTGGTTCGCCATTGCTTCGTACTCCGCCGCCGCCGACTCGTACGACCGGATCAGGCTGTCGCAATGCATGCTCATGCTTTGACCGCTGCGTCCTTCCGTCGTTTGGTTGCGATACGCTGTCCGCATTTTCTGGTCAAAGAAGTTAACGATTTACAGATTCGAACGATAAAAGTCGGCGCTGGCGAGACGGATGCGCAGGCGTCAAGCCTCGCCGCCGCGCCGCAAGCGCCATTCCTTGACCAGCGCATAGATCGCCGGAATTACCGCCAAGGTCAGCACCGTCGAGGAAATCATGCCGCCAACCATAGGCGCGGCGATGCGGCTCATGACTTCCGAGCCGGTTCCCGTACCCCACATGATCGGCAGGAGTCCAGCCATGATCGCGACGACGGTCATCATCTTCGGGCGCACGCGTTCGACCGCGCCCTCCATCACCGCCGCGTAGAGATCGCCGACGTCGGGCTTACGTTGCGCCGTGCGGCAATGCGTCTTGGCCTCTTCCCAGGCTTGGTCGAGATAGATCAGCATCACCACCCCGGTTTCCGCCGCCACGCCGGCCAAGGCGATAAAGCCGACCGCCACGGCGACCGATAGGTTGTAGCCCAACCACCACATCAGCCAGACGCCGCCGACCAAGGCGAACGGCACCGACAGCATCACGATCAAGGTTTCGGTCAGGCGTCGGAAGTTCAGATACAGCAGCAGAAAGATCGTCAGTAAAGTCACCGGGATAACGATCTTCATTTTTTCGATCGCGCGCTCCATGTATTCGAACTGACCGCTCCAGGTGACGTAGTAGCCCGGCGGGAATTTCACTTGCGCCGCCACCGCTTTTTTGGCGTCGGCGACATAGCTGCCGATATCGCGTTCGCGAATATCGACATAGATATACGCGGACAGCAAGGCGTTTTCGGTGCGTATGCCCGGCGCGCCCTTGACGACGCTGACGCGCGCTACTTGGCCCAGCGGCACCATCGCAGCCATGCCACCGTTGGCGCCGCCGACCGGAACCAACACCTCGCGCGCAATCGTTTGCGGGTCGGCGCGCAGTTCGCGCGGATAGCGCACCGTCACGCCGAAGCGCTCGCGGCCTTCGACGGTGGTGGTGACCATTTCGCCGCCCAAGGCCGTGCCGATCACGTCCTGCAACTCGCCGACGGCCAGCCCGTAGCGCGCCAACTGCTCGCGGTCGGGTTCGATTTCGAGGTAAAAGCCGCCGGTGATCCGTTCGGCGAACGCCGAAGTCGTCCCCGGAACCTGTTTGACGACGGCCTCGATTTCCTTGGCGAGTTTTTCCATTTCGTTCAAGTCCTTGCCGAACACCTTGATGCCGATCGGCGTGCGAATGCCGGTCGATAGCATATCGATGCGCGCCTTGATCGGCATCGTCCAAGCGTTCGATACGCCGGGGAACTGCAAGGCTTTATCCATCTCGGCGATCAGCTTGTCGGTGGTCATGCCGGCGCGCCACTCGGCTTGCGGTTTCAGGTTGATCACGGTCTCGAACATTTCGGTCGGGGCCGGGTCGGTGGCGGTGTTGGCGCGGCCGGCCTTGCCATAGACCGACGTCACCTCGGGAAAGCTTTTGATGATCTTGTCTTGCGTCTGCAACAATTCCGCCGCCTTGGTGATCGACATGCCGGGCAAGGATGCGGGCATATACAGCAAAGTTCCCTCGTTGAGCGTCGGCATGAATTCGGAACCGAGCCGCGAGGCGGGGTAGATCGACAGCGCTAAGGCGAGCACGGCGGCGGCTATGGTGAGCTTTTTCCAACGCATCACGCCAGCGATGATCGGTCGATAGAGCCAAATCAGCACGCGATTGACCGGGTTTTTTGCCTCCGGCATGATCTTGCCGCGAATGAACAACATCATCAGCACCGGCACCAAGGTCACCGACAACAGCGCCGCACCGGCCATTGCGAAGGTCTTGGTGTAGGCCAAGGGCGAAAACAGCCGGCCTTCCTGCGCTTCGAGCGTGAATACCGGCAAGAACGAAACCGTAATGATCAGCAACGAGAAAAACAGCGCCGGCCCGACCTCCTTGCACGCCAGTATCATCGCTTCGACTCTCGATTCGCCTTCCTTGAGTCGTTCGATATGCTTATGCGCATTCTCGATCATCACGATGGCCGCATCGACCATCGCGCCCACGGCGATGGCGATGCCGCCCAAGCTCATCAGGTTGGAATTCATGCCGAGCAGACGCATCGCGATAAACGCAATCAACACGCCGACCGGCAACATCAGGATCGCGACTAAGGCGCTGCGTACATGCATCAGAAACACCACGCAGACCAAGGCGACGATAATGCTTTCTTCGAGCAGCGTGACCTTGAGGGTATCGATCGCGCGGTGAATCAGCTCGGAACGGTCGTACACGGCTTCGATACTCACGCCTGCCGGCAAACCGCTGGAGAGTTCGGCGATCTTGGCCTTGAGGTTATGAATCACCTCCAAGGCATTCTGCCCGTAACGCGCCATCGCGATGCCCGAGACGACCTCGCCTTCGCCATTGAGCTCGGTCAGTCCGCGCCGCTCGTCGGGGATCAGCTCCACGCGCGCGATATCGCGGATCAGCACCGGCGTGCCTTGATCGCTCTTGAGCGCCAGCATTTCGATATCTTTAATGCCGCGTAAATAGCCCTTGCCGCGCACCATGTACTCGGTTTCGGCCATTTCCACCACGCGACCGCCGACGTCGCGATTCGAATCGCGGATGACCTGGCTGACTTTCATCAAGGGAATGCCGTAAGCGCGCAATTTCACCGGATCGACCGTCACTTGGTAGGTCTGGACGAAGCCGCCGATCGACGCCACCTCGGCCACGCCATGCGCCTTGGTGAGCTGATAACGCAGATACCAGTCCTGCAAGGTGCGCAACTCGGCCAAGGTTTTATCTTTAGCGAGTAATGCGTATTGGTACACCCAGCCGACGCCCGTAGCGTCGGGGCCGAGTTGCGGCGTCACGCCACGGGGCATGCGGCCCGAAGCGAAATTCAGATATTCGAGCACGCGCGAACGCGCCCAGTAGATATCGGTGCCGTCCTCGAAAATGATATATACGAAGGAGGCGCCGAAAAACGAGAAGCCGCGCACCACCTTGGACTTAGGCACCGACAGCATCGCGGTGGTCAAGGGATAGGTCACCTGATCCTCGACCACTTGCGGCGCTTGGCCGGGGTATTCGGTATACACGATCACCTGGACGTCCGAAAGATCGGGCAAGGCGTCGATCGGCGTCTTCAGTACGGCGACTAGGCCGCCGATGACGATAAACAAGGTAGCGAGCAGCACGAGGAAGCGGTTTCTTCCCGACCAATCGATGATATTGGCTAACATGATTTAGATACCGTGGGCTGCGTTTCAATGGCCGGCATGCGGATCGGGCTTGGCGGCCTTTGCCGTCGCCGATTCCGCCGCTGGAACAGCGTCTTGCGCCGCTTTCCCGCCGCCATGCGCGGCATGTCCCAAACCGCCGATCGCCGCCTTGAGATTGCTTTCGGCATCGATCAGGAAGTTTGCGGCCACCACCACGGTCTCGCCGTCATCGACGCCTGCCAGGATTTCGACATAATTATCGCTACGCGCGCCGAGCTTGACCGGGCGCGGCTCGAAGCGTCCCTCCATCGCCTGCACCAGCACGATTTGTCTTAGGCCGCTATCGATCACCGCCGATAAAGGCACGGTCACGACCGCACCCTTGTCCTGCACCGCAAGCTCCACTTGGGCGAACATGCCGGGCTTGAGCCGTAAGCCGGGGTTCGACAGTTCGACGCGCACCGGGATCGTGCGGGTTTCGGCCTTGAGCGTCGGATACACATAGGAAATCGCGCCGTCGAACGACGCGCCCGGATACGCATTGATACTGACTTTGGCTTTCGCGCCAAGCTTGACGAGTCCGATATCCTGCTCGAACACATCGGCGATCGCCCACACGGCGGAGAGATCGGCGACCTGATACAGCGCTTCGCCGGGCATAAACCGCATCCCTTGCAGCGCCTTTTTCTCGGTGACGATGCCGGCGACCGGCGAGCGGAAACTCAAGGTGCGTTGCGCCTGTCCCGACGCCGCCAAGGTTTTGAGCTGCGCCTCGGAGATATCCCAGTTTCTGAGCCGCATCAAGCTGGATTCGGCCAGTTGCCGCATGCCGTTTTGCGCTTCGCTGCCCGCAAGGCCTAGCGCCTGCACGCCGTGCGCGGCGATCGCGTATTCTCGTTGGGCCGAAACGAGTTCGGGGCTGTACACCTCGAACAAGACTTGTCCCTTGCCGACCGCTTGGCCTGTGGCATTGACATGCAGACGCTCGACATAACCCTCGAACTTCGGCGCAATCGTATATAAACGACGCTCGTCCGGCTCGATGCGCCCCGACGCCCTGACGATTTTATCGAGCACGCGCAAACGCGCCGCCTCGGTTCTGACGCCGAGCTTCTGCACCTTTTCGACGTCAATAACGATTTGATTCGCCGCCGCGGGCGAACTCGGCGGCTCGCCTTCATACACCGGGATATAGTCCATGCCCATCGGATCTTTTTTCGGCGTCGGCGAGGTATCCGCCAGCCCCATCGGATTGCGATAATACAATGGCTTGCGCTCTTTATGTTCCGCCGCATGCGCAGGCGCATTCGCCGCCGCTGCCGCCGATGTCGCCCCTCCGCCGCCATGACGCAGTCCCAGCCAATACGCGCCGCCCGACAGCGCTGCCGCCAGCACGGCGGCGCTCAAAATTCCTGTTGCCTGCTTCATAAATTTTCTCCGATCAGTCGTTCGATCTCGGCCAGTCGCGCTTGCTGCTCGGCTTTAGCCTTGATAATGTCTTGTTGCGCCTTAAGAATCTGCCGCTGCGCATCGAGCAAGGTCGCGAAATCGACCTTGCCGTTTTCGTAGCCCGCGAGCGCCGCGCGATACGTCAGTTCGGTTTGCGGCAACAGGCTGTTGTGCGCCAGCCCCTCGACGCGCCGCGCCGCATCCAGACCGGATACATTCTCGGACAGATCGGCCAGCAAGCGGTTGGCGCTCGCCTGCTTGCGCGCTCTGACGGCGTCCAGCATTTTCTCCGCTTCGCGCTCCTGGCTGCGACGGCTTTCCTGCTGCAACGGAATATTGAATTCGACCATCAATTCCCACTCGTTGACGCGGTTGCGCGTCTGCATCGGCGCAATGCCCACGGTAAAGTCGGGGTAGCGGTTGCGGTAGGTCAGATCGCGCGTGTTTTCCGCCGCGCGTATCCGCGCCTCGTCGCTGAACAGTTGCGGATTCTTTTCACTCAGCAGGCGCGCAAGCGTCGCGTAATCGAGCTTGGCCTCGGAGGGCAGCGCACGCAAGCGCTCCGGTTCGACCAACGCCGCTTGCGCGGGGCGTGCGAGCAAGGCATTGAGGCGCGAGCGCAGATGATGACGCTCGGTTTCCATCTGGATCAATTCGTTACGCAAGGCGGTGCGCTCCACTTGCGCACGTATCGCATCCTGTTGCGGCGTCAAGCCGCCGGCGTAGCGCGCCTGCGCGATCTGCTCGATGCCGCCGATCAGGTCGAGCACGTCTTGCGTCAGTCGGATCAGCTTAGACAGCGCAAAATACTGGGCATAGTTCGTCTTGATCAGCGCCGCCTGCTCGGTCCAGGCAAGCGTCTCTTTGCCTTGCGCGGCCTCGGCTTCGGCCTGAGCCGACGCGCGTTTGAGGTCGAGTTTGCCCCAAAACGGCAAGGGCTGCATCAAGGTGTATTGGGTGCTGCCGACGCGACTCGGCAGCAGATCGGGACGCGCGTCCGAGCCGTAATTGGTCACGTTTTGCAGTTCGACGCGCAATACCGGATCGGGTAAGGCCCCCGCGGGATAGGCGCGCTCGGCCAGCGCCTCGGCTTCGCGTCGCATTGCAATCCACTCGGGGTTGCGCTCGCGCGCATACGCCAGCAAGCCGTCGACGCTCGCGCCCAAGGTGGCTTCGGCCATGGGCGCTTCGACTACGGAGGCTTCGACCATGGGCGCTTCGACCACGGGTTCGGCATTCGCCGCCATCATCGGCCACGCGCCGCCGCTCGACAGTAAGAACGCAAGCATCGATCGTAACTTGAATTTCATATAATCTCCTGAAAACCGGACTCCCATTCTCGTTAAGCGTTGCATTGTGTACCTTGCCGCATAACGAGAAACTGACGCGACGATTACATTCCTGTAATCTTGAGATGCGATGCGCTATAGCGTTGCAGAATATCAGACTTGCAACCTCTCGCCACCGCGAGCGTCGAGCCGACCGCTAACGAAAGTCGGCGCTGGCGAGACGGATGGTGCGCACCCCGATGGAAATTTCCGATGAAAATTCTCGTTATCGAAGACGAAACCAAAACCGCGAACTATTTGCGCCAAGGCTTGAGCGAAGCGGGGTATGTCGTCGACGTGTCGCGCGACGGGCGCGACGGTCTGCATCTGGCGTTAACCGAAGCCTACGATCTGGCGATTCTGGATGTGATGCTGCCGGGCATCGACGGCTGGCAGGTGTTGCAAGGCATACGCCGCTCCGGCAAAGAGTTCCCGGTGCTGTTCCTGACCGCCCGCGACGATGTCGCCGACCGCGTCAAAGGTCTGGAACTCGGCGCGGACGATTATCTGGTCAAACCGTTTGCGTTTGCCGAACTGCTGGCGCGCGTGCGCACCCTGTTGCGGCGCGGCGTCAAGACGCAAGAGCCGAGTGTGTTGCGCGTCGCCGATCTCGAACTCGATTTGATGCGCCGCCGCGCCGCGCGTTCGGGCAAAAAGATCGAACTGACCGCCAAGGAATTCGCCCTGCTCGAACTGCTGCTGCGTCGCCAGGGCGAAGTGTTGCCGAAATCGCTGATCGCCTCGCAAGTCTGGGACATGAACTTCGATAGCGATTCCAATGTCGTCGAAGTGGCGATCCGCCGCTTACGCGCCAAGGTCGACGACGATTTCGCGCCCAAGCTGATCGTCACGGTGCGCGGCATGGGCTACGTCCTTGGAGCACCCGAGTGCGATTCCGACGGCGTGCCCGAATGCGATTGATTGCCGGCAGGTCGATCACCTTCCGTTTGACCGTGCTGTTCGCCGCGATTTCCAGCGCGGTGCTGCTGCTGCTCGGGCTGCTGATCGGCGCCCTGGCCGAACGGCATTTCGAAGAACTCGATATGGAATTGCTCGGCGGCAAGCTCGAACTGCTGCAACACGCGCTGGAGAAAGTACGGAACGAGCGCGAATTCGCGACGCTGCCGCAGCAACTCGACGACTCGCTAGTCGGGCATCATGGGCTGGCGGTCATGGTGCTCGCGGCCGACGGTCGCGTCGTGTTCTCCAGCGGCGAGGCCGACTTCCCGCCGGCGCTGCGATCCGTCGATACTGGAAGCCTATCCGCCCCGGCGATTTGGACCAACCGCGCCGGCCATCGCCTTCGTGGCGTGTCCACGGCGGTGCGTATCCCGCCCGACGCCGCGCCGACGATCGTCGCCGTCGCCACCAATATCGCCACCCATGAACGTTTCATGCGCTCGTTCCAAATCGCCCTATGGGCGGTCGTCGGCGCGGCGATGCTGGCGAGCGGCGTCCTCGGCTGGATCGCCGCGCGTTGGGGACTCGCGCCGCTCGAAGCGATCCGGCACAGCGCCGCCGCAATCACCGCCAGTCGCCTCGATCAACGGCTCGACGGCGGCGCGATTCCGCTCGAACTGGCGGCGGTCGTCGATACGCTGAACGGCATGCTGGCTCGGTTGCAGGATTCGTTCCGTCGGCTCTCGGACTTTTCCTCCGACTTGGCCCACGAACTGCGCACGCCGGTCGGCAATCTATCGATTCAGACCCAGGTCACGCTGGCGAAAAACCGCACGCCCGAAGAGTATAGAAACGTGCTCGCGTCGAATGCCGAGGAGTTGGAACGCTTATCCCGCACCATCGCGGATATGCTGTTTCTCGCCAAAGCCGACAATGCGCTGATCGTGCCGCAGCGCGAAACTATCGAATTGCAGCGTGAAGTCGCCGAACTGTTCGAGTTTTACGAGGCGCTGGCCGAAGAGCGGCAGATTCGACTCAGCCTCACCGGCGCGGCGACCGTCGCCGGCGACCGGCTGATGCTGCGCCGCGCCATCGGCAATCTGCTGTCGAACGCCTTTCGCCATACGCCGCACGACGGTCGCATCGATGTGGCCATCGTCGTCGACAGCGATAGGCGCGAGACTGCGACGGTAAGCTTGTCGGTAGAAAATACTGGAGAAACCATCCCCGCCGAGCACCTGCCGCGCCTGTTCGACCGCTTCTATCGAGCGGACGCTTCGCGTCATCATCTGACCGAAGGCGCAGGACTCGGTCTGGCGATTGCGCGCTCCATCGTGCGCGCTCACGGCGGCGATATTGACGTTCGCTCCGCGAACGGCGTTACGACATTCGAACTGCGGCTGGCGCCGTAGCGTTCGCAACGACTGTATCGCGTCCTTAGGCAATCAATTGTAAAAACAATGCTTTCCAAGCATCGAGGGAGGTGCCGCATATCGCTTTAGTTTTAAGGCGGGCTATATGTCTTAATCGGTGTCTTAATCGGCGTTGCTGATAGAATCGGAAATACACTCCGAAGCATAATGTTTTTCGGGTCGGACTACTGATAAGGGAGCAGCATAGTATGGTTCTGTCGTCGATGATCGAAAAACTTCGCGCCGTCGAATCGAGGCTGATCGCCGTAGTCGCCATTCTTGCCGTACTTGGGCTGAGCGGTTGGCATTGGACGGTGCGCAAAGCGATTGAGGAGCGCTACATCCAAAGTCAGTTGGTTCATGTCAAAGACAAACGCGCCGAGCTGGAAAGCGTGTTGGGAACCGTCTACCAAAACATTCGCACCATCACACTGCTACCGAGCGTCAAGGCAATCAAGGGCGGCAACCGCATCGATGAAAAAGAGGATGTCGTCAAGTCCGGGCGGTTTTCCGAGGAAGGCTGGGCGACGGTGCAACAGATCTACAACAACCTGGCGACCCAAGTCAGCGTGTCGGAAATTTACGCCGTTATCGACGGACTCGACGCCAAGAGCGGTCAAATACCGTTTTTCATGTTCGATACATTGATGTTCGGCGACCAGGCGCCGAATGACGCTACGGATTCGGCTTCGAAGAGCACGACTCCGGACTCGCCGGAGGAATCGGAGGCAGCCGAATACGCCTACTTTCCGCAGCAGATCGAGGCGATCAAGGCTGCATATCCGCGCTTTTCCTTCGCTAAACTGGACGATATTCCGGCCTTCGTCTCGCCGTTGATGCGTACATGCGACAATGCACAGTACTTATCTGTATCGCATGGTAGCGAAAAGGAAGCCTCCGGCGTGCTGTTTTCGGCGCCCTTTTACGATAACGCAGGTGGGTTGCGGGGCGTGATATCGGCGATATTACGCGCCAACCTGTTCGAATCGTTACTGCTCGGCGTCCCGTTCATTCCGGTGACCGATGAAGATCGGGCGCAGCAAAGAAAGGCTAACTGGCAACTGCCGGAACCGGCGCGCTTTGTGCTCGGTAACGAGAAATACGCGATAGAAATCTTCGATAGGCGATTTCCCGATTTGCCCGAGAAAATCGCCAAGGGCAAGCCGGGTCGTAACGTGTTCCATATGAAACTCAATGTTCATAGCGATGCGCCTTGGGATTTGGCCTACTATTTACCGGATGAGGCTATCGACGCCGATCGATAGTATCGCCTTTCAGACCAATATTCTGGCGCTGAATGCCGCCGTGGAAGCCGCTCGCGCCGGGGAGCAGGGGCGCGGTTTTGCCGTGGTCGCCAGCGAAGTACGCAATCTCGCCCAACGTTCGGCGGCAGCGGCGAGGGAGATCAACGAGCTGATCTCCGATTCGGTGGCGAAAGTCGAAAATGGCAGTCGGCAAGTCGCGGCCGCTGGTGCGACCATGGAGGAAATCGTTGCGTCCGTGCAGCGCGTGACCGATATCATGGCGCATATCGACGAGGCTTCGCGCGGCCAAAGTGTAGGAATCGAGCGGGTCAATCGGGCCATCGCCCAGATGGACGAGGCTACCGGGCGCAACCTGTCGATGGTAGCGGAAGCCGCCCGTGCGGCGCGGTCGCTCGAACAACAGGCCGAGGGGCTGTCGGCCTCCGTCGGCGTGTTCAAGGTGGAGGGGTAGCGACGATGGCGGGAGCGCTACGCCGCCGATCCGTCCCGCCGGCGCCGACTTTCAATAACTGTAGTCGCCCTTGCCGTAGAACGGCGGTCTGCGGCCCACCAAGCCTTCCAGCAAGGTGAGTTCCAAGTCGCTGTGATTGACGACGTCGGCAGGAACCATCATTTTGGGCATTTTCATATCGTTGTAGATGTACATCGGCTTGTCGTGATGCGTGGTGCTGTAGGTTTCGCGTTCGGCGGGCGCGGCGCCTGGGACGAGTTCCGCCGTGCCGTAGCATAAGCAGAAGTAGGTGCGCGCCGAGGCCGGGCCGGTGGCGCCGGGGTCGTCTTCGATATAGCAGCCGGTGCCGCGAATGCCGATGGTGGCGGTCGATACTTGAATGCGTCGCTCGCCCTGGCCGAACACCGACAGCAGCTTGCCGCTGACGACGCGCAACACTTGAGTGGCGGCGTCGGCGGCGAAGCCGACCGTCGAGTTGCCGCGTTGCAGATAGGCGTCTTGACCGACGACGTAAATTGCTTCGGCGTCGGCGGCGGTGCGCAGCGTGTCGCCCGTGCGCACCAGCATGCCGACCGTCGCGGGCTTGCCGTTCAGCGTGACCTCGCCTTTGAGTTTATGGATGCCCGGCGGTACGGGGTTGTTGCCCGCGGCGAGCGCTGCGCGCATCAGGCCGGAGACGCCGGCGGAGCCGAGCAGTCCGCTTGCGGCGAAGAATTGAAGCAAACGACGACGTTGGGCGGCGATGGTCATGGCGGTTCCTCTGGCGGGCGATATGCAAGCATAGCTCATGTCGTGCATATTGTGTCGGCGTCTCAAGTACGGCTATAATCCGCGACCTTGTTCGGGAGGTCCCGGGCAAAATCCACACGTCCGGCATCGATAGGGTGTTTCAGGCAATTTCGCCGTGCCGAAATTGTTGCGCCGGACGGAGGTTCAACCCATATCGGAGATAATCGATGAGTACTACCATGCGCCAAATGTTGGAGGCCGGCGTTCACTTCGGCCACCAAACCCGTTTCTGGAATCCCAAGATGGCCCCGTATATTTTCGGCCATCGCAATAAGATTCATATCGTCAATCTGGAAAAGACCCTGGCGAAGTATCTGGAAGCCGAGTCGTTCATCAGAAAGCTTGCCGCGCGTAAGGGAACGGTGCTGTTCGTCAGCACCAAGCGACAGGCGCGCGAGATCATTGCCGAAGAAGCGCAACGTTGCGGCATGCCCTATGTGGACGAGCGTTGGCTGGGCGGAATGCTGACCAATTTCAAGACCTTGAAGTTGTCGGTCAAGCGCCTGAAGGAAATGGAGCAAATGATGCAG
Organism: Rhodocyclaceae bacterium; assembly: GCA_035283885.1. Taxonomy (GTDB): domain Bacteria; phylum Pseudomonadota; class Gammaproteobacteria; order Burkholderiales; family Rhodocyclaceae; genus DATETD01. The sequence continues at coordinate 4,232 of DATETD010000429.1, read as the reverse complement.
GACGGCGCCTTCGAGAAGTTGTCGAAGAAAGAGGCGTTGACGATGCAGCGCGAGATGGACAAGCTGCAAAAATCCATCGGCGGCATCAAGGAAATGAACGGTTTGCCGGATGCGATTTTCGTGATCGACGTCGGCTACCATAAGATTGCGATTACCGAAGCCGGTAAATTGAATATTCCCGTGGTCGGCGTGGTCGACACCAATCATTCCCCATTGGGGGTGAATTTCGTCATTCCAGGAAACGACGACTCTTCGCGCGCGATCCGCTTGTACGCTAGAGGCATGGCCGACGCCGTGCTCGAGGGCAAGAACCAGTCGTTGAACGAGTTGACGCAACAACTGGCCGGCGACGACGAGTTTGTCGAAGTGGAAGAGGCGAGCGAAGAGGGCTGATCGTTCCCGTCTTTCCGTGAGAAAACCCTAAAAGTTTTATTCTAGAAAAAGCAATCGTCCACGAAATACACGAAAATCACGAAAAGAATCAGATGTATATCGGTCTTTTGCGCCGCCGGTTTTTTTGTTCGTGTCTTTCGTATTTTTTCGTGGATGAAAGAGGTTTTTAAGTTTATAGCCCCTGAATTCGGGGGTCCCGATATTCGTTCGATATTCGTTTTTGGAGTTTGCAATGGCGGAAATTACCGCAAGCATGGTTAAGGAATTGCGCGAGAAGACCGACGCGCCGATGATGGAATGTAAAAAGGCATTGACCGAAGCCGCTGGAGATATGGCGAAGGCCGAAGAGATTTTGCGCGTCAAGCTCGGCAATAAGGCCAGCAAAGCGGCGGTGCGCGTCGCCGCCGAGGGCATTGTGGCGGTCGATATCGCCGCCGATGGGCGTCTAGGTTGTTTGATCGAAGTCAATTCGGAAACCGATTTCGTCGCTAAAAACGACGATTTCATCAAGTTGGCGGCCGATTGCGCGGCCTTGGTGGTGACGCAGAATCCCGCCGATGTGGCGGCTTTGGCGGCTTTGCCCTTGGGCGGCGCGACGGTCGAGGCGACTCGCACCGCCTTGATCGGCAAGATCGGCGAAAACATGAGCCTGCGCCGTTTCGAGCGCATCGAAGCGCAGGGTAAGCTGACCTCGTATATCCATGGCGGTTCGAAAATCGGCGTGTTGGTCGATGTGGTCGGCGGCGACGAGCAGTTGGCCAAGGATCTGGCGATGCATATCGCCGCGTCGCGCCCCAAGTCGCTCGACGCCTCCGGCGTTTCCGCCGAACTTTTGGACACCGAGCGCCGTATCGCGATCGAAAAAGCGCGCGAAGCGGGTAAGCCCGAGGCGATGCTGGAGAAAATCGCCGAAGGCACGGTGCAAAAATATCTGAAGGATGTCACCCTGATGGGGCAGGTGTTCGTTAAAGCCGAAGACGGCAAGCAAACCATCGAACAACTGCTGAAGGCGAAAAAAGCCTCGGTGGCGCGTTTTGCGCTCTACGTCGTCGGCGAGGGCATCGAGAAGAAAACGACCGACTTTGCGGCGGAGGTTGCGGCTCAGGCGGCAGCGGCGGCGGGTAACAAGTAAGCACGATCGATAGGTGAACGCGATGGCGACTCCCAAGTTTCTGCGGATTTTATTGAAATTGTCGGGCGAGGCCCTGATGGGCGACGATGCTTATGGTATCAACGCGCAGATGATTTCCAGAATTGTGTCCGAAATCAAGGAAGTCGCCGATCTTGGCGTCGAAATCGGCGTGGTGATCGGCGGCGGCAATATTTTTCGCGGCGTCGCGGGAACCTCCACCGGCATGGATCGCGCCACCGCCGACTATATGGGCATGTTGGCGACCGTGATGAACGCGATGGCGCTGTCCGACGCCATGCGTCAGGCGGGAATCAATGCGCGCGTACAGTCGGCGCTCAATATCGAACAAGTCGTCGAACCGTATATTCGCGGCAAGGCGATTCGCTATCTCGAAGAAGGTAAGGTCGTCATTTTCGCCGCCGGCACCGGCAATCCTTTTTTTACCACGGATACGGCGGCGGCCTTGCGCGGTTCCGAGATCGGCGCGGATATCGTTCTCAAGGCGACCAAGGTCGACGGCATTTATACCGCGGACCCGAAAATCGACGCGCAGGCCACCCGCTTTTCCCGCATCAGTTTCGACGAGGCGATCGGTCGCAATTTGGCCGTGCTCGATGCGACGGCGTTCGCCTTATGTCGCGATCAGAAATTACCGATTAACGTGTTCTCGATCTTCAAGTCCGGCGCGTTGAAGCGTGTCGTCATGGGCGAAGACGAGGGCACTTTAGTGCATGTTTAGGAGATGACATGATTCAGGAGTTGAACGAGACGACTCGGCAGCGGATGCTCAAAAGCATCGAGTCTCTTAAAAACGATCTGAGTAAGGTGCGCACCGGCAGAGCGCATACCGGTTTGCTCGATCATGTGATGGTCGATTATTATGGCTCCATGGTGTCGATCACCCAGGTCGCCAATGTGACATTGATCGATGCGCGCACGGTCGGCGTGCAGCCTTGGGAAAAACCCATGGTCGCCAAGGTCGAGAAGGCGATTCGCGATTCCGATCTAGGACTGAATCCGGCGTCGCAAGGCGATTTGATACGCGTTCCTATGCCCGCGTTGACGGAAGAACGGCGGCGCGATCTCATCAAGATCGTCAAGCAAGAAGGCGAAGCGGCTAAAGTGGCGATCCGCAATCTGCGCCGCGACGCCAACGCCACTCTCAAGGATGCGCTGAAGAAAAAGGAAATTTCGGAAGACGCCGAACGTCGCGCTCAGGACGACGTTCAGAAGCTGACGGACCGCTCTGTCGTCGAAGTGGACCGTTTGCTGGCCGAAAAGGAAAAGGATTTGATGGCGATTTGATCGCCATCCAGCGTTGAGGCGTCTATGCTTCGATACGCCGACATATCGACCGAGTTTCGCGCCGCACATGACGGGAGAGCATGGTGTCCAGAAAATTTACGAGTTCGACTCAAGCAATACCGAATGTGGCGGAAATTCCGCGCCATGTGGCGATCATTATGGACGGCAATGGCCGCTGGGCCAGGAAACGGTTTTTGCCGCGAGTCGCCGGGCATAAACGCGGCGTGGAAACCGTGCGCGCCATGGTTAAAGCCTGCATTGCGCGCGGCATCGAGTACTTGACGCTGTTTGCGTTTTCGTCCGAAAACTGGCGTCGCCCGGTTGAGGAAGTTTCGTTTCTGATGAACTTGTTCGTCAGCGTGCTGCAAGGCGAGATCGGCAAACTTCATGCAAACGGCGTGCGGTTGAAAGTGGTCGGCGATTTGGCGGCGTTCGAGCCGCGCTTGCTGGCCCTGATTCGCGAAGGCGAAGCGACCACCGCCAATAATACGCGTTTGACACTAACCGTCTGCGCCAATTACGGTGGCCGTTGGGATATTCTGCAAGCCATGAATCAACTGGCTTTAGCCCACCCCGAGAAGGTCGGCCATTATGGCGAATCCGACCTTGCGCCGCATTTGGCGATGGCCTACGCCCCCGAACCCGATCTGTTTATCCGCACCGGCGGCGAACAACGCATCAGCAACTTTCTATTATGGCAATTGGCCTATAGCGAATTGCATTTCACCGAAACGCTGTGGCCGGATTTCGATGCGCATGCGCTGGATGCGGCGATCGATTCCTATCGGCAACGCGAACGTCGTTTCGGTCGCACCAGCGAGCAACTCGCGCATGCCCCTGCGGCGGTCGCTATGGTATCGTCTGCGGCCTCAGCCGTCTCGCCAGCGCCGACTTTGGGGGCGAATCCCGCGCTGGATCGCGCATTCGATCGGCTACGCAATGCTTAAAACTCGAATCATCACGGCGCTGGTGCTGGTCGGAGCGCTCGGTGCGCTGTTGTTCGCCGCTCCGCCTTGGGCGATCGTCGTCGGCTTTTCGGCGATTGCCGCCTTGGCGGCTTGGGAGTGGGGCGGTTTGATGCGCCAATCGCCGTCGGCGCGGGTGTTTTATGCCTTGGTTGTGTTGCTGTTCTGCTGGCAGATTCATGTCGCAGCGATACGCATCGTTCCCGTGTTAGTGCTGGCGTCGGCGGTCTTCTGGTTGGCGATTATTCCGTTGTGGCTGCGCCATAAATGGACATTGGCCGGAAACGATTTTCTTGCCTACCTGATCGGTTTATTGGTGATCTTACCGACATGGGCGGCGATGACGATGCTGCAACAGGTCGGCTCGTGGTTGCTGTTGGCGGCGATGGCCTTGGTCTGGGTGGCGGATGTCTCGGCGTATTTTGCCGGCAGGCGCT
>DATETD010000428.1:0-2921 GCA_035283885.1 Rhodocyclaceae bacterium | reverse complement strand
GGCGACCGCAAGCGTGTAGTTGACGGTGGTCGATGTCAGCAACGCGCCATAGACCTCGCCCACTTGCGACGGGCCGCCTTCACCCAAGGCGATACCGCTGCTGACGAGCGCCAGGCATTTGTCGCCGGCGCAGCCGACGCCGCCGATCTGGTGGCCCGCATTGGCGTCGATGACGAATTTACTGCCGATCAGCGCGCCGTCTTTACCGATAACGCGCCCGTAAAGATCCCAGCACGTTCCTTCGCCCGCATCGCAGACGCCGTTGCGGTTCGCATCGTTAGTCATGTCGAGTATCATGCTTATGTGATTTTTGCCGTCGAATGCGAGACCGATCAGCATCTTTCTCCCCTGGACGCTGCCGTCGCCGCCGATTATGCCTCCCACGAGCGCGCCGCTGGGGCTGACCTGCTGCGCGAACGGATTCGAAACCGCGCCATCGACAGTGCTATCGGTCCAGCCGATGACGTAGTTCGCGCCGTCGAAGTCGACCAGCACCGGGTAGTCGCTGGGTTCCTGACTGGCGTTGATCGAGATTTCCTGCCCCAATGCGCCGGTCGGGCTGACGAATCTGCCGCGCACCTCGTAATCCTGCGCATCCTCCTTCCAGACGACGAAGAAATTCGTGCCGTCGAAACCCACGCTGCTGCCATTGCCATAACCTTGACTGATGCGGAATTCGCTGCCCAAGGCGCCATTCGGTGCAACGATGCGCCCGGCGACGTAGCGATTGTTCGCGTTGTCGCCGTTGGCCGGAACGATGAGCCGGGTATACGTGAGCAGATACTTGCCGCCACCGTAGGCCAACATATTCGGTCCATCGAACGAGACGCCCGCCGTCGTCATGGCGAGGGTTGGTCCCACCTGCGCGCCCGACGTGTTGATGAATGCCCCATAAATCGTGAGCGACGCCCAGCTATTCTTGATTCCCTGATCCTCTTCCCATGTGACGAGGTAATTGACGCCGTCGAAGGCGACGCCGGAAGCGCAGCAGGATTGTCCGTCATGGCCCAGAGCGATCGGCGCGCCGATCTTGGCGCCGCTGGGCGACATCAGTTGGGCGGCGACTTTGGCGGACGAGGTGTCGCTTTCCAGCGCCACGAGAAAATTAGCGCCATCGGACGCGGCGCCCACGCCCGCCCAGCCGGAGGCAATCGAAAACTTGGCGCCGACGACCGTCTGCGCGCTTACCGTCGCCGGAATCGTCGGCAGCATCGTCGATAACAGCCAGCAAACTGCCGCCACACCGCGCCGCGCGTTTCGTTGCAGGTCGAGCGCCGAAAAATTCGCAAGCAAGACATGCGCATGCCTAAGCAGCATCGCGATGAAATTTATGGTCGTATGCACGACCCATGAGCCGAATCCGTTCATGATATGAGTCTCCAGTCGATAGGACGATAGGACGATAGGATCGTCGGGCTTGGGGTGTCGGTGTGCATCGAAAAAGCGGTGCGCCGGGCGGCGAAGGCGAATGTCATTGCCCGAATGCGATCGAGACGGCGTCGATATTCGTCGTCCTATGCAATCATAGTCCCTGGCGGTTGCGCGGGCAAATACTCGAAGCGGCGCGCGTTGCCATGGCTTAGAAAGTCGGCGCTGGCGGGACGGAGGCGGCGGCCGATTCGAGTGCGCTGAGGTGTTTCAGATTTCATCGGGCGTAACCATACGTATCGGACGAGTGCCGATCTTTGCCCCGGTGACTTCATCCACCGCCACCGCCTTGATTTCTGTGCCGGTTTCGGCATCCAGAAAGCGGACTAATTTCCCTCCTCCTCGGTGTTGGCGTCCCCATGCGCCAATGATGAAAAGCACCGGCAGAAAATCCATCCCCGCCTTCGTCAAAAGATACTCCTCACGGGGTGGATGCTCCGAGTAGCGCCGCTTCTCAAGCAATCCCTCCTCCGTCAAAACGGCCAGCCGTCGGGTCAAGATTGTCGGTGCGATACCCAGGCTCTTACGAAATTGGTCGAAGCGCGTAAGACCCGCATGGGCGTCCCGCAGGATCAACAAACTCCACGCGTCGCCCGCAAAAGCCAGGCTGCGTACGATCGGGCAAGGGTCTTCACTTTTATTTTCGCTGTCAGTACTCATTAGATAGTGACTTATTTCCAAAACGATGCTATTGTTCGTATCAGATTGATATTAACACTTCCACGCGGAGATTTGAATGATGACAAAAAATGCTAAGGCGGTTGCCTTGGTGACCGGGGCATCTTCCGGTATTGGCGAAGCGACGGCATTGCGGTTGGCCGAGGCGGGCTACCAGGTGTTCGGCACCCGTCGGAAGGTGGCAACCGCGTCCCGATTGTCGTTTGAGATGTTGCCGCTGGACGTCACCAGTGATGTATCCGTCAAAGCGGTCGTCGCTGAAGTCATCCAGCGCGCAGGGCGGCTGGATCTGTTGGTGAATAACGCCGGCTTCAACGTCGCGGCTGGTGGTGCGGAAGAAAGCTCGATTCAACAGGCTCAGGATATCTTCGATACGAACTTTTTCGGGATTGTGCGGATGACCCTGGCCGTCGTCCCTCACATGCGCCAGCAAGGGAGCGGACGCATCATCAATATCGGCTCAGTCCTGGGCTTTATGGCCATGCCCTACATGGCGCTCTATGCAGCCACCAAACATGCGATCGAGGGTTACTCCGAATCGCTCGACCATGAACTGCGGAGCATGGGCATCCGTGTCTCGGTGATCGAGCCCGCATTTATGAAGACTGCGATCGACGCCAACTCTCGCGATTTGGACGCCAAGCTGGACGAGTACCGCGAGGTTCGGACCGCCATGGATAAGCGCCTCAAAGAAATGCTCGATGTTGCCGAGGACCCCGATGTGGTTGCCGACACCGTCCTGAAGGCCGCAAGAGCGGCCAGTCCCAAACCCCGCTACACATCAGGAACAGCGGCGGCTCGCTTGCGTTTGATGC
>DATETD010000427.1:0-4469 GCA_035283885.1 Rhodocyclaceae bacterium | reverse complement strand
CAGCCGTCGCTCGCGGTTCGCGCCCGCCGCGCGCAATTCGCCGTGGTAAAAGGTGCGGCTCGGCCAGTCGGCCAGCCAGCGATTCATGCGATAGGTCTCGTCGAGCATAATGCAGTGCTCGGCCTGCGGCGCGGTGAGGCGGGTAAAAATCGAATGCGTTTGCTGGTCGAACACCGAGCACGCCAGCAGCACCGGCGGCAACTGTTTGCTATCGCCGATAAAGATAAAGCGCTTGCCCTTGCGCATCGCCATCAAGGCCAGCGGCGCGGTGATTTGGCTGGCTTCGTCGAACAGCACGCAATCGAACTCGATCCGATCGAAATGCGGCGCGCAGGTGGCGAACGGCGTCGCGCCGACGACGTAACCGCTGCGTCCGTCGGTCGGACGTTCCTCCCAGGCGTCGAAGCTCGCATAGCGCGCGATGGCCGGATTCAGCCCCGAGGCGTGGGCGATGCGCCCGATTTTCACCAGCGGCACGCCGTGTTCATGAATTTTGTTCAAGGCATGGTCGATCGCCGTATGCGTATGCGAAGTCAGCAGCACCCGTTCGCCGCGCGCGGCGGCCAGGTGGGCGATCAAGGCCAGGACGCGCGTTTTGCCGGTGCCGGGCGGGCCTTGAATGCAGGCGAGCTGCAAGGCGCCATGCGCCCACGCCACGGCTGCGGCTTGACGCGGATTGCAGCCGGCGGCGCGCGCGATGCTTTCGGCATCGTTCATGTCGCGCTCGTCGAATTCCAGCGGCGTTTCGCCCGCGAGCAAGGGCAGCAGGATTTCGCGCCCGCTGGGGCTGTCGCCGATCTCGTCCAGCGTCTGCCGGTAATAGCGCATCAAGTCGAAGGCGTCGGGATCGGCGTAACAGACGCCGCCGGCGTAATCGGCGAACGCCAGCAGCGCTTTACGCCCGCGCAGCAACCAGCGATGTTCGTCTTCGTACTCGAATGTCAATTCGCGCGCCAGCGGTTCCTGCGCGTCGCCTTGATGCAGGCAGAGGATATCGCCTTCGCGAAAATTCGACTCGCTCTCATCCGTGTGCGCCCAGAGCGTATTCGGCGCGGGGCCGGCGACGATGCGCACGAAGCCTTGCGTGCGGCCCTGGGCCAATTTTCTCGCCAAAGGTTGCTGCCAGATTTCCATCAGCCGACGGTTGGCCGCGTCCTGCTCGGCGCGCACGAACGCATGTAAATCGTCCAGCAATTCCGCATGAACGGCGCTTAAGGGCGACCACGAGCTTAAGGGAGGAGGGGCCGACATGGTTCTCGATAAAACCTGGAAAAAGCAGTTGTCCGCAGATTGCGCAGATTTTCGCAGATAAAACAACGACTATGAGTGGATAGGCGATGCAGCTTTCGGGCGAGGCACGAAGGATTCTCAATGCTATGAAAATCTGCGCTCATCTGCGCTATCTGCGGATTGAACTGCTTTTCAAGGATAAAAGCGCACGGCTCGCAAAAGTCGGCGCTGGCGGGACGGGTTCTTAGGCCAGCGTTTGTCCCTCGGCGATAAACGATACGGCCACGGCGCCCGGGCCGACATTGACTGCGGCGACGATGCTCATCGGCGCAATCAGCACCTCGACATTCGCCGTCGCCGCCGCCGCCAGCAGCGCGCCGAAGCCCGGCAGTGCGTGCAGATGTTCCGGTTCGCCGCCGTAACTGACGCAGACCAAGGGCGCGAGCAGTCCGTCGCGGATACGGTCGACCACATGCGCGAACAGCTTTTCGCAGGCCGCCTCGAAACCGCGCACTTTGACGAGCGCTTGCGATTCGTCGCGATTGAAATAGCCGATCGGCGTCACGTCGAGCAGCGAGCCGAGCAGATAAGCGCCGAAACCGATGTTGCCCTCGCCTTTTTTCGCGGCGCGCGCGTGCAGATAATACAAATCCGCCGGAAGCAGATAGGTATGGGTTCGGTCGATAAATGCCGACAAACGGCTGGTGATTTCGGCGGGCGTCATTTCGTCGCGGATCATGCGCATCGCCGCGGCGGCTTGCACCGCTTGTCCGGTAAAAATATTGCGCGACGATAGCACCGCCAGATCGAAATTCTCGGCGATGTCGACGTCGCGTCGTATGCGTTTGCATTGCAGCAGAATCTGGATCGACGCCTTGATCGCATTATGGTAAAGCGGACTGCGTTGTTCGGAAATCGTCAAACAATATATGTAATCGAAATCGAACACCAATTTTTCCAGCACCAGCGCTTCGATATCCTGGCTGCTGCGCTGTATCGACTCGGCGAAATCTTTCGATTTATGATCGAGCCGCGTGCCGTAGAACGCCAGCGTTTCGCGCGGCTCGCGTCTGTCCTCGATCGAATAATCCCCGATCCGCACCCCGGTGGGAATCAAGGCAATGCCATTTGCTTCGATAAACGATTGCGGCAGATCGCAGGCCGAATCGACAAGCAGCCCAATTCGCATTTTCCACTCCTTCGGTTGTGCGAGAAACCTCGTTCTCGCGTCGATATTCTATTTCCTTAGGCTAGCGTTTGCCCCGCCGCAATAAACGCCAGGGACAATGCGCCCGGTCCGACATTCACGGCGGCGGTGATGCTCATCGGCGCTGTCAGCACTTCGACGCTGGCTTCGTTCGCCGCCGACAGCAGGGCGCTAAATCCCGGCAGCGTTTGCAGATTTTCCAGCGGGCCGCCATAACTGACGCCAACGAACGGCGCTTCGAGTCCGCTACGGATACGTTCGACCGCATGCGCGAACAGCTTTTCGCAGGCGGTTTCGAAGCCGCGCACCTTGACCGGCGTTTGCGACTCGTCGCGATTGAAATGCACGATCGGCGTTACATCCAGCAGCGAGCCGACGAGATAAGCGCCCAGGCCGACGCTCGCTTCGCCTTTCTTCGAGGCGCGCTTATGCAGATAATACAAATCCGCCGGAATGACATAGGTTTGGGTCGCTTCGACGAGCTTGGATAGGCGCGCGGTAATTTCGACCGGCGTCTTTTCTTCGCGGATCAGCCGCACGATTTCGGCGACCTGCACCGCTTGCCCCGTGAATAGATTGCGCGACGAATGGATCGCCAGATCGAAATGCTCGGCAATGCCGGCGTCGCGTCGCGCGCGTTTGCATTTGAACATCAATGGAATCGAGGCCTGAATTGCATTTCTGTAGAGCGGGCTGCGCTGCTCGGAAATCGTCAGGCAAAAGATATAATCGATATTCAATACCATGCGTTCGAGCACCAGCGCTTCGAATTGTTCGCTGCTGCACTGAATCGATTCGGCGAAATCTTTCGATTTATGATCGAGATGGGTGCCGTAAAAGGTCAGCGTTTCGCGCGGATCGCGCCTATCCTCGATAAAGTAGTCGCCGATCCGTACCGTGGCCGGGGCGATGGTAATGCTATTCGCCTCGATAAAGGATTTCGGCAGATCGCAGGTCGAGTCGACCAGCAGCCCAATTCGCATTTTTTCGTTCCTTCGATTTTACGAGAAGCGGCGTTCCCGCGTTTGTTATCAAGTCCGTCATTCGCAATAAATGCGACCGACACGTCGTAAAACAGCGACTGAATGGCGTAAGCGCACCGCCGGATTATCCTCGACCAGGGTATCTCGGTCAAATGGCGATTTTTATTTCTTTGCGCTGGGGTAAAAGTCGGCTCTGGCGAGACGGATCGCAGCGCCAGCGGGTTGGCGCAGTCAGAAATCGCCGATCACCAAATCGATTGCAGGTTTGATTTTCAATCGGTCTTCCATGCTAAGGCTGCCGATCGGATTGCGGAGTCTGGCATTGTCGATGCTGAAAATTTCATCGGCAGACAAGACCAACGCACCGTGACCGGGAACATCGACCAGTGGATTCATTACCTCGATCGGCTGTACGTTGGCGCGGAGCGGAATGACGACAGAAGCCCCCGTCCTGCTGGAAATGTGGTTGTTCTGCACAACCACGGAATGTCTTTTTTATTGCTGCCTGGACTCGGGTAAATCCGATATTGCATGCGCTTCGATCCTGTCGAATTCCGCGCCGGCTACCCCGGTTTGTGCGATCGCCTTGCCATGCTCGCGCAATGCATCCGAATTACGCTCGACCCATTTCCTGCGCTCGATGCGCTCGGCAATCGCAGAGAACAATTGTTCAGCTTCGGCAGAAAAGTTGACTTCTTCTCGCAGCGGTTCAATACGATCGAGCACCTCTTGGCTGATCGACAACTGCATTCTTCCTTTGCGCTGCGATATAAAACTCTTAGCGGGGTGCATAGCATGCTCCTGTAAATGCGCATGATCATACGTATTCAGTGTCCGCTTTCGGTGCGCCGTGAAAAGGCGCAGTTTCACAGCAGGTGCAAACCCTGCCCGGCAACTTTCGCTCCAGTCGGTAGCAATCGGAGCAATCGTGGAGGTAACGAAGCGGTTGAAGCCTCTGGTGTAGAAGGTCATGTAAGTGACTTGGCGACCATGCAGGCCGTAACATGAGTGAACGCTGAGCAGGCCTCGAAAAGCGCGATGCGGAAGCC
>DATETD010000426.1:0-16988 GCA_035283885.1 Rhodocyclaceae bacterium | reverse complement strand
TGAAACCCAAGCAGCATATCGCGAGCCGATTGCATATCGCGCGGCTGGCGGAAGCCTTGCAGCACTTCGCACAGAATCAGATCGCCCACGACAATGAGATCGCGGTTCGCGCGATCCCGCAGGAAAAGAGTTTGCGCCGTGGCCTGTCCGTTGAAGAAGTCGATCCATACCGAAGAATCGACCAATATCATCGGTCGCTCCTCATGGCGTCGAGATCGCCTTCCCATTTGAAGCGACCAAACGCATTGCCAAGCGCATCGGCGCCTCGTTGCTCGATGAGCGTCCTCAATGCGACCTCCACGACCTCCTTCTCGGTTTTCAATCCAGTCAGATTTAGTGCTTTAGACATTAAATCGTCGTCGATAATGAAATGTGCAAGCATATTGCCGCTCCTTTCGTTGCCAATCGAATCGTTATAAATCGAAATTAAAGTTTCTTGATCATCACCTTAGACCGTCGCTGCCGGTTATACGCTTCGCGCCGCGCTTCGGGCAGGTCGTCGACGTGGGCTTCGACGAAGCCGCGCTCGATAAACCAGTGCGCGGTGCGCGTGGTGAGCACGAACAGGCGCTGAAGCTCCATGACCTTGGCGCGCGCTTCGATATGCAGTCTAAGTTGATCGCCATAGCCGCAGCGGCGGAAATCGGGCATGACCGCGAGGCAGGCGAGTTCCGCCGAGCCTTCGGCGGCATAGGGGTGCAATGCGGCGCAGCCGACGATCATTTTGTCGTGCTCGACCACGCAGAAATGGCCGATTTCGATCTCGATCCGTTCGCGCCCGCGTTTGACCAGCGTGCCGTCGGCTTCCATCGGTTCGATCAGGCCGAGTATCGCCACGACATCGTCGATGGTCGCCTCGCGCAGATGGGCCAAGGGCGCGCGCGTCATCACCGTGCCGACGCCGTCGCGCGTAAAAAACTCCATCAACATCGCACCATCGATCTTGCGGTCGAGGAAATGCACGCGCCCGACCTCGGCGCGGCAGGCGCGGATCGCGCTCGGCAATACGCGCGCGATGTCGGATGCTTGTTCGTGCAGGCGCGGCAAGGCCTGCTGCGCTTGATCGGCGGTCAGGGCGTCGATCAGCCGGCCTTGGCTATCGACCACGCCGGGCGCATCGCACAGAAAAATCAGCTTATCGGCTTTGATCGCCGTCGCCACCGCTTCGGCGACTTCCTCCCATGCCAGATTGAAAATCTCGCCGGTGGGCGAGGCGCCGATCGGCGTAATCAGCACTACGTTTTCCTGCGCAAGGTCGGCTTGAATTTCCTCGGCGATCACTTTACGCACCGCGCCGGTGTATTGATAATCGACGCCGTCGACCACGCCGACCGGGCGGGCGGTGATGAAATTGCCGCCCGTGACGCGCAGAAACGCGCCGGCCATCGGCGTATTCGGTAGGCCTTGCGACAGCATCGCCTCGATTTCGATCCGCGTCACGCCCATCGCGCGCTTGACGCATTCGAGCGCCGCCGCATCGGTGACGCGCAGATTTTTATGAAAGCGCGGCGTCAGATTGCGCGACGCCATTTCCGCGTCGATCTGCGGGCGCGCGCCATGCACCAACACCAAGCGTATACCCATGCTATCGAGCAGGGCGATGTCGTCGAACAAGGCTTGCGTCGCGCCCGCCATCAATACTTCGCCGCCGAAGGCGATGACGAAGGTGCGACCGCGAAACGCATGGATATATGGCGCGGCCTGGCGCACCCAAGCCACGAGGCGGGAATCCGGCGTCAGGGAATTGTGGGCTTCCTCGCGATTCATGGATGACCTTTGGATTTTCTGGATTTATCGCCTTCGATGGCGACTTTGCCGTTCAACTCGGCTTCGATACGTTCGCATAAGGTGCGCAGTATCTTGATGCGTGCATAGTTTTTGTCGTTGGCTTCGATCAAGGTCCAGGGCGCCGTGCCGGTGCTGGTTCTATCCACCATATCGCAGATCGCCGACTGGTAGGCGTCCCATTTTTCGCGATTGCGCCAGTCTTCCGCGGTGATTTTGAAACGCTTGAACTCGATTTGTTCGCGCTCCTGAAAGCGCCGCAGTTGCTCGTCCTTGCCGATTTGCAGCCAGAATTTGACGACGATCGCCCCGGCTTCGGCGAGTTCGTGTTCGAAGTCGTTGATTTCGCTATACGCGCGTTGCCAGTCGTTTTCGGAGCAGAAGCCTTCGACGCGTTCGACCAACACGCGGCCATACCAGGTGCGGTCGAAAATCGCGATGCGGCCTTGGCGCGGCATATGGCGCCAGAAACGCCACAGATACGGTTGGGCGCGCTCTTCTTCGGTGGGGGCGGCCACCGGGATAATCTGGTATTGGCGCGCGTCTAGCGATGCGGCGATGCGGCGGATGCTGCCGCCCTTGCCGGCGGCGTCGGCGCCTTCGAAGGCGCAGACCAGCGAACGCTTTTTGAAGCGCGGATCGCGCGCCAGCTCGGCCAGGCGGCCTTGCCAATGTGCCAACTGATCGGCATATTCCTTCTCGGGCAGTTTCTTGCCGAGATCAAGCTCGGACAGCACATTGCGTCCGTCGATATTCAGCGGCAAGGCAAAGGCCGGAGTATGCGCTATCTCGTTCTGCGTCAATCGCTTGCGCAATGCGTCTAGAATAATTCGCCCGACGGTCAGCGAGCGATAGCGGTCGTCGGTGCCTTCGACGATGATCCACGGCGCACTGGGCGTATTCGTCAGGCGCAGCACATGGCCGGCCACTTCTTGCAGTTTGTCGTAGGTCTTGAGCCTATCCCAGTTCCATTGCGTCACGCGCCACGCGGTGTGCGGGTCTTTTTCGAGCGCTTTGAGGCGCTTTTTCTGGCCATCTTTGGTCAGATGGAACCAGAACTTGAGGATCAGCGCGCCTTCGTTGGCGAGCATCGCCTCGAAACGGTTGATTTGGTCGATGCGCGCGTCGATATCCGCCATCGAGATATCGCCTTGAATCCGGTCGCGAATCGGATCGGAATACCACGAACCGGCGAAAATGCCGATGCGCCCCTTAGGCGGCAAGGCGCGCCAATAACGCCACATCACCGGACGGTCGCGCTCCTCGTCGGTGGCTTCGGAAAACGCCAGCGTCGAGATGTAACGTGGATCCATCCATTCGTAAAGGATATTGATCGTCTCGCCCTTGCCCGCGCCGTCCTGGCCGCTGATCAATACGATCACCGGCATACGACGGCTTTCCTTCAACTCGAACTGCGCATCGAGCAAGGCCGCGCGCAATTCGGGCGCCTCGCGTTTGTAGGTTTCCTTGTCGATCTTATGACCGATTTCCGCCGATTCGAACATTATGCGTCTCCCCAAAGCGCCATGATCGCGGCCAATGCCGCCAACCCGGCTGTTTCCGTGCGTAAAACTCGCGGCCCCAGACTCAGCGCGCGAAACCCGGCGGCGCGCGCCATCGCCAGCTCGCCGTCTTCGAAACCGCCTTCCGCGCCGACCAGCAACAGGATAGGCTGTTGCGGCGGCGGCAAATCGCGCATACGCGGCGCAGGCGGAGCGCTTTCCGGCACGCAAATCCAGCGCTCGTCGGTTTGCGCCGCAACCACCGTAGCGCCGAGATACTGCGGCAAATCGAGAATCGGCGCGACCTCGGGTACGCGATTGCGGCCCGATTGTTCGCAGGCGGCGACGGCGATGCTGCGCCAATGCTCGGCGCGCCGCTCCAAGCGTTCGCCCGATAGGCGCACCACGCTGCGTTTCGATTGCACCGGCTGGATGCGCGTCACGCCGAGTTCGACCGCCTTTTGCACCACCCAATCCATCTTATCGCCGGCGGCCAGCGCTTGCACCAAGGTGACGTCGAGCGGCGATTCGAGATCGCGCTCCTCAAATGTTTGCAAATGAGCGCGCAGCGTCTTGCCCGTAGGCTGTAAACTGGCCTGCCATTGCCCGCCGAAACCATCGAACAGAATCGCCGTCTCGCCAGCGCCGAGTCTCAACACCTTGAGCGCATGATGCGCCGCCGCTGCCGGTAATTCGATCGTCGCCCCTGGGGCCAAACGATCGGGAATAAAGAACCTGGGTAACATGAAGTAATTATCGCTAAAAATAAGGAGATCCCGTATGGTAAGTCTTTCCACCCCCGTTTGCGACTTTGGCCGCGCCGCCATCGATTTCGATCTGCCCGGCGTCGACGGGCGGCGTCACACCCTCGCCAGCGCGCGCGGCCCGAACGGCCTGCTGGTGATGTTCATCTGCAATCACTGTCCGTATGTCAAAGCGGTGATTCATCGCATTATCCGCGATACCGCCAAATTATCCACGCTTGGGGTAGGCAGCATCGCGATCATGAGCAACGACGCCGGCGAATATCCCGAGGATTCCTGGGAAAACATGGTTCGTATTGCGCAGGAGTCGAAATTTCCGTTCCCGTATGTGCTCGACGAAACCCAAGAGGTCGCCAAAGCCTACGGCGCGGTGTGCACTCCGGACTTCTTCGGCTACAACACTCAATTGAAATTGCAATATCGCGGTCGCCTCGACGAATCGCGCAAGCAAACCGCCGGCCATGGCGCGCGCCGCGACTTGTTCGAAGCGATGAAGCAAGTTGCCACTACCGGCCACGGCCCGCATCAGCAGTTTCCCAGCATGGGCTGCTCGATCAAGTGGCGCGAAGGCTAGCCAGTCGTCCGCCCCCGTCAGCCCCGCTGGGCTGACGAACTCGGCGCTGACGGAACGGACAGGCGGCGGGAAGACCTGGCGATGGTCTTCCCTTACAGATCGAGTTGTTTGGCGATCAAATCCTTCATGACTTCTTCCGCGCCGCCGCCGATCATATTGACTTTGACTTCGCGGTAGATGCGTTCGGCGCGCACGCCGCGCATAAAGCCCATGCCGCCCAGGGTTTGCACCGCGGCGTCGGCGCAAAATTGCATCGTGCGCGCGGCGACGTTCTTCAGCATGCAAATCTGCGCGACGAGTTCCGCGCCTTGCTGTTCGGCGACGCCCATACGCCAGGCGGTGTCTTCGAGCAGCGTGCGCGTTTGGTAAAGCTGGGTCGCCATATCGACCAGTTTATGGCGCACCACTTGATGCTCGATCAGCCGTTGGCCGAAGGTTTGACGCTCCTTGGCCCAAGCCAACGCGTCTCGATAGCAGACTTGGGCGAAGCCATACGCGCCCGCGGCGAGGTTGAAACGCTCCAGATTGAAGTTGCGCATGATCAGCCGAAAGCCTTGGCCTTCGTCGCCGATCAGATTCGCCGCCGGCACGCGGCAACGCTCGAAATGCAAATGCGCGGTGTCGGACGCCCACCAGCCCATTTTCTTCAAAGGGCTGCGCGTCAGACCCGGCGTATCGCCCGCCACCAGCAGCAACGAGATGCCTTTCGCGCCGCGGCTTTGCGGCTCGGTGCGCACCGCGACCGTGAGGTAATCGGCGCGCATGCCCGAGGTGATGAAGGTTTTTTCGCCGTCGAGCACATAGTCGTCGCCGTCGCGCAGCGCGCGGGTCTTGAGCGCGGCGACATCCGAGCCGCCCGAGGGTTCGGTAATCGCCAACGCCGAGATTTTCTCGCCGGCGACGATTTCGCTCAGCACGCGGTCGCGCCATGGCGCGTTGCGCGCATGGATCAGCGGCGGCGCGCCGATGCTGTGCGACATCAGCGAGGCCACCAGTCCGCCGCTGCCGGCGCGGCTGAGTTCTTCGGCGGCGATCAGATGATAAAACGCATCGACCTCGGGCGTGCCGCCGCATTCGGCCGGAAAGCCGAGGCCGAGTAGGCCGATCGCCGCCGCTTGGCGGTATAGCTCGCGCGGAAACGTCTCGGCCTCGTCCCAGGCGGCGACATAAGGTTCGATTTCTTGCGCGACGAAGCGTCGCACCGCCTGCCGGAAATCTTCGTGCGCAGGCGTGTAGTGGGCTGGATTCGGTTTCATTGCGGTCGTATTACGTTTACGTTAGGTATCTTACGCAATATACCACCGCGGATGAAAGTCGGCGCTGACGGGACGGTGGCGATCGGCGGCGTTTTATATCCAAAGTAAAGTCCCAACGCGCTAGCGCGTGTAGGAAAATTTCCGGTTAAACTCGGACGATAAGAACCAATACTTGAGATACCGCACCATGAAGATCAATCTACCGATTACGCAGAACGAAATTCCGTTTCCGAAGGGGCGCTATATCGTCTCGCGCACCGACCTCAAAGGGATGACGACCTATGCGAACGACACCTTCGTCGAGGTCAGCGGCTTCAGTCGCGAGGAGTTGATCGGTAAGAATCACAACGTCGTGCGCCATCCGGATATGCTGCCCGGCGCCTTCGCCTGGTTGTGGGATACGATCAAGGAAGGCCGCCCGTGGCGCGGCGTGGTTAAAAATCGCGCCAAGAACGGCGATTTCTACTGGGTCGACGCCTTGGTGGTGCCGGTGCGCAAGAACGACGAAATCACCGGCTATATGTCGGTGCGCACCGAACCGAGCCGCCAACAGGTCAAGGACGCCGAAGACTTATATCGTCGTTTGAAGGAAGGCCGGGCGACGATTCCCAAGCCCACGGCCTGGATGAAGATTTCTTTGCACGCCAAACTGACTGGTTTGGTGGTGTGGCTGCTGCTGGCGCAGATTTTGGCGGCGGGGCTTTCGGTGTTCGGGCCGTCGCTGGGGATGTCGCCCGATCGCATCGAACTCGGCATGCAGTTGCTCGGCGTCTCGGGCATCGCCGTCGGGGTATGGTTGCTGACGATGCAGAATCAAATGATGATTATCGTCAATCGCATTATCGGGCGCTTGGATCATATGGCCCAGGGCGACTTGACCGACCCGATTCCCTTGCAGCGGGTGGACGAATTGGGCAAGCTCAACGACGCGTTGGTGACGATGCAAACGCATTTCAAGGCGATGATGGCCGAAATCGCCGAGGCGGCGACGCTGGTCGGCGCCAGCGCCGACGCCTTGAGCGCCGAGATGACGGAGACGCGCAAGGTTGCCGACCTTCAGTCGAATGCGGTCGGTCGTAGCGCCGCGGCGGTCGAGCAACTCGTGACTTCGGTGCATCAGATTGCCGCTAGCGCCGAACAAGCGACGCAAGCCGTCGAAGCCTCGCGCGATTTACTCGGCGCGGCGGCGGAGCGCATGGGGGAGAGCCAGGGGGCCTCGCACAACGTGGTCACGACGGTGAATGGCGCGGGGCAGACCATGACGACTTTGTTTCAGTCGATTTTCGCCATCGGGCAAATCACTCAGGCGATCAAGGAAATCGCCGATCAAACCAATTTGCTCGCATTAAACGCAGCGATCGAAGCGGCGCGCGCCGGTGAGCAAGGGCGCGGCTTCGCCGTGGTGGCCGACGAAGTCAGAAAACTGGCCGGACATGCGACGGCGCAAACCCGCGAGATCTCCGTTAGCGTGCAGGAAATCCAGCGGATTACGCAGCTCGCGGTGACGAGTATGGAGACGGCGGGAACCCATGTGGCCGCGACCGATACGGCGATGAGCCAAGCGCGCGCCGGTCTCGATTCGGTGGCCGAGCAGGGCGAAAGAGTGGTGTCGATTTCGCGCCATATCGCCGAGGGCACGCGGCAGCAATCCGCCGCCGGCAACGAAATCGCCACGCAATTGGAAGACATCATGGCGGGAATCGGGCAAACCTCCGTCGCGATCGCCGACGTCAGCGAAAAAGCGGCGCAGATGAGAAAAACTTCGTCGCGACTGAGGGAATTGATCGATTATTTTCGCTTTATGCGGTAAATTTAAAGGTGATTTTCATCAGCAGCGAAGCCGGGAGGAGAATATCGTCGAAAGTCGGTCGCGACTACAGCACGACTTGCGACCCCAATTCGACCACGCGATTCGACGGGATATTGAAATACGTCGTCGCGCTGCCCGCGTTGCGGAATAGGGCGATGAAGATCAATTCTCGCCAATACGCCATATCCGAATGCACTTTCGGAATCAGCGTCGTGCGGCCGAGGAAGAAGGTCGTCTCCATCATCTCGATGTTCAAGCCGCAGGGTTCGCATAAGCCGAGCGCGACCGGAATATCCGGCTTGTCCTTGAAGCCATACTGCACGATCACTTGCCAGAAGTTTTCCATTAGACGATGGACTTCGACCCGGTCGATTTCGGGCACATAGGGGATATCGAACACGCGCACGCTGAGCACGACCACTTGCTCGTGCAAGGCCTTGTAATGCTTGATGCTGTGCAGCATCGCATGCGGCGTCGCATCCGGATTTTGCGCCATGAACACGGCGGTGCCCGGAACGCGGCTCAAACGGTTGGCGACGATATCCTCGATGAATGGTTTGAGTTCGAACGCATCGGCGGCGAGTCGTGCGCTCACCAATTCGCGCCCGCGCTTCCA
Source organism: Rhodocyclaceae bacterium (assembly GCA_035283885.1). GTDB lineage: Bacteria > Pseudomonadota > Gammaproteobacteria > Burkholderiales > Rhodocyclaceae > DATETD01. The sequence continues at coordinate 8,681 of DATETD010000426.1, read as the reverse complement.
GGTCGTCAGCAGGATGAAGATCGCTAGGCCGAACGCCAGCGGAAACCAGCCGCCGTCGAACACTTTAATCAGATTGGCAAGGAAGAAACTCAGGTCGATGCAGATGAACGGCAGGGCGCCGAGTACGGCGCGCAGCGGGCTCCATTGCCATAAGCGCATGGCGACCGAAATTGCGAGGATATTGGTGATCAGCATCGTGCCGGTCACGGCGATGCCATAGGCTTCGGCCAGTCGCGACGAAGAGCCGAAGCCCAGTACGAGCGCGATAATCGATATCAGCAGCAGCCAATTGACGGCAGGCACATAGATTTGGCCGATTTCGTGTTCGGACGTATGCTGGATTTCGAAACGCGGCGTGTAGCCCAGTTGGATCGATTGTTGCGTGATCGAGAAGGCGCCCGAGATCACCGCTTGCGAGGCGATGATGGTGGCGATCGTCGCAAGAACGACCAAAGGGGACAGCGCCCATTCCGGCGCGAGTCGATAAAACGGATTTTCGATCGCAGCGGGATTGTCGAGCAATAAAGCGCCTTGGCCGAAATAGTTGATCGTCAATGCGGGCAGCACATAGCCGAGCCAGGCGTATTGAATCGGGCGCGCGCCGAAATGCCCCATATCGGCGTATAGCGCCTCGGCGCCGGTGACGCACAACACCACCGCGCCGAGCGCGAAAAATCCCAGCGCCGCATTGCTGCGCAGAAACTCGTAGCCGTAGAGCGGGTCGAGCGCCGCGAGCACGGCAGGATGCTTGACGATGCCGCCGATGCCCAAGGCGGTCAGCACCGCAAACCATACGATCATGATCGGGCCGAACAAGGCGCCGACGTGTGCGGTGCCTTTGCGTTGCAGCATGAATAGCCCGATCAGAATCGCCAGGGTGATCGGTACGATAAACGGCTTGAAGGTCGGCGTCAGCAATTCGAGACCCTCGACCGCCGACAGCACCGAAATTGCCGGCGTAATCACGCCGTCGCCGTAAAACAACGCCGCGCCGCATAGGCCGAGCACGATCAGCGTGCGTCGCCGCCAAGAGTCTACCTTGTTGTTTTGCAGCGCCAAAGTCATCAAGGCGATGATGCCGCCTTCGCCTTTGTTGTTCGCCCGCATGATGAAGTACACGTATTTCAATGTCACTACGATCATCAGCGACCAAAAGAACAGCGACAGCACGCCAAGCACGTTCGCCGGCGTAATCGGCACCGGATGGTGTGCGCTGGCTAACACCTCTTTGAGCGCATACAAGGGGCTGGTGCCGATATCGCCATACACCACGCCGAGCGCGGCCAAGGTCAGGGTGGCGATGCGCCGACGATCCTGAGATTGCATAGAATTTTCCTTATGTTCTTAAGGTTGGAACCGATAACCGACGCCGGTCTCGGTCAGGATATGCTTGGGTTGCGTCGGATCGTCTTCGAGCTTGCGGCGTAAATGGCCGACATAGACGCGCAGGTAATGACCGCTTTCGACATATGTCGGCCCCCAGACGGCGCGCAACAGAGTGCGTTGCGTCAGCACCGTGCCGGGATGGGCGATCAAATGGCTCAACAATCGATATTCGAGCGGCGTCAGACGCACCGTTTCGCCGGCGCGCGTCACGAGATGGCGCGACAGATCGACCGTCACCGCGCCGAATTCGATCTGCGGCGACGCCGTCGCGCCGATACGGCTACGCCGACGCAACAAGGCGCGCAGGCGCGCGCGCAGTTCGCCGACGCCGAACGGTTTGGTCAGATAGTCGTCGGCGCCCGCATCGAGCGCATCGATCTTGTCGCGTTCCTGCATGCGCGCCGACAGGATCAGAATCGGCATATCGGACCAGGCGCGCACGTCGCGGATCAGGTCGACGCCGTCGCCGTCGGGCAAGCCGAGATCGAGAATCAGCAGATCGGGCTTGCGTTCGCCGGTGGCCACTAGGCCTTGCGCTATCGTCTCCGCTTCGAATACCGCGCAGCCTTCCTCTTCGAGCGCGACGCGCACAAAGCGGCGGATTTGTTTTTCGTCTTCGATCAACATGACCTTAGGCGGGGCTGCGTCGCACGGCGCATTTTCGATTCGCATCACTCGCTCTCCTGTTCGAGTAGCGGCGGCACGCCTTTCGGCAAGCTGAAGCAGACGCAAGCGCCGCCGGTCGGGCGGTTTTCCGCGCCGATTTTGCCGCCATGCGCTTCGACGATCGCGCGGCAGATCGCCAGCCCGAGCCCTGCGCCGGGTTGCGCCGCCGCATCTCGACCGCGCACGAACATCGCGAACAGCTCTTCGCGATTTTGCGCCGTCGCGGGAAAGCCCGGCCCGCCATCGCAGACCGCGACTTCGACGAAGGCGTCGATCTCGCGCGCCGTAATCTCGATCGTGCTGCCGGGCGGCGCATATTTCGCGGCGTTTTCGAGCAGATTGCAAAACACCCGTTCGAGCAACACCGCATCGAATTCGAGCAAAGGCAGATCGGGCGGCAAGACGACATGCACCGGATGCGCCGTCAGCGCGCTATCGAGCAGCTTGATGCTTGCGCCGATCACTTCTTCGAGCGGTTGCCATTCGCGCCGCAAGGCGACATTGCCCGCATTCAGCCGCGCCATATCGAGCAGATTGCCTACCAGATTCGCCAGTCGGGTCGCTTGTTCATGCAAGGCGCGCACGCTGTCGAGCGCCTGCGGCGCAAGCGGCGGTTTGACCAGAAACAATGCATCCGCCAGTCCGACCAAGGCGGTCAAGGGCGTGCGTAAGTCGTGCGACAGCGCCGACAGTATCGAACTGCGCAAGCGCTCGGCGACCATGGTCAACTGCGTCGCATGCGCGGTTTCGACATAGTGCAGCCGTTCGACCGCGACGGCGACGAGCGAACTCAGCGCTTCGAGCAAGGCCAAATCTTCGGGCGACGGCTCGGGCGATTCGGTCGCGAACGCCACCGCGAGTACGCCGCGCACGCGCATCGAGGCGCGTAGCGGCAGGTAGAGCGAGGCGTAACCGCTGCCTGCGAGGCCGAGATTGCGTATCGTCTCCGCGCCCGCGAGCGCCATATTCGCCAAATGGATTTCGATGCGCGGCGTCGTTCCCGGCGCGTTATCGGCGTCGATGCCGCCCGATGGCAGCGGCAGCAGTATGCGTGCTGCGGCGGTGGTTTGACGGCGCACGAACGCGCCGACGATCTCGACGACTTGGGCGAGCGCCAATGTGCCGGCCAACTGGCGCGCGACTTCGTACAAGGCCTGAGTGCGTTGCTCGCGCCACCGCGCTTCGCGCGCCTGCTGTTGCAAGCCCGCCGCCAATTGTCCGGTAATCAGCGCGGTCACCAGCATCACCGCGAAGGTCACCAAGTATTGCGCATTGCTGACGGCTAAGGAGAAGCGCGGCGGCACAAAGAACACGTCGAACAGCAGCACGCTCAACACCGCCGCCAACACCGCCGCGCTACGTCCGAGGCCGACCGCGATCAGCAATACCGTCAGCAAGAACAGCATCACGATATTCGCCAGATCGAGGTAGCCGATCAGCGGCGTCGCCAGCAGCGTCGTGCCGGTGCAAGCGAGCACGGTCAGCGCCGTTCGTTGCCAACGCGAAAATCGGCGCGGACCCCGATCCGCATCGGCGCTGCGCACATCGCCCATAGCCGCTCTCCTTGATTTACCTGGAAGAGAATTCTCGCCGTTTCGACGTAAAAATGTCGTAAAGAATGTCGGCGGCGGTAAAAGTCGGCGCTGGCGGGACGGCTGCAACCCCTGTTAATTCGTGCCGACTCCCTCGAATTGAACCGCGCTTAGGCGTATAAGCAACGATCCGGCGGCAGCGCGCAGGCGTACAATCCGCCGCCTTATGAGCGCAACCACCTCCCCCACGTCCTTTATACATCTGCGGCTGCATAGCGAATTTTCCATCAGCGACGGTATCGGCCGAATCGACGATATTTTGGCCTTGGCTTTAGCCGATCGTCAGCCGGCCTTGGCCTTGACCGATCTCGCCAATTTGTTCGGCATGATCAAGTTCTACGGCGCGGCACGCAAAATGGGGATACAGCCCGTGATCGGCTGCGATGTGTGGATCGGCGACGAATCGACCGATGCGCGCGACGAGCCGACGCGGATCTTGCTTCTGGTCAAAAATCGTGCAGGTTATCTGCGCTTGAGCGAACTGCTGTCGGCGGCGTATTTGTCGCCGCGGCGGCGTGCGCGGCCCGAAATCAGTCGCGCCGATTTAAGCCGGGGCGATAACAGCGGGCTGATCGCCTTGTCGGGCGGGCCGTTGGGCGATGTCGGTCAATTGCTCGCGGCGGGGCGCGTCGAACAGGCCGAGGCGCGCGCGCTGGTCTGGCAGGGGATTTTCCCCGATGCGTATTACATCGAGGTGCAGCGCCCAAAGGGCAAGCACGGCGCGGCGGCGCAGGAATCCTTGGTGGCGGCGAGCGCCGATTTGGCGGCGCGGCTCGATCTGCCGTTGGTGGCGACGCATCCGGTGCAGTTCGCCAGTCGCGACGATTTCAAAGCGCACGAGGCGCGCGTCTGCATTTCCGAAGGTTATGTGCTCGCCGATACGCGGCGACCGCGCAAGTTTCACGAAGAGCAGTATTTCAAGACTCAGGCCGAGATGGCCGAGTTGTTCGCCGATCTGCCGGAGGCTTTGGAAAATTCGGTCGAGATTGCGCGCCGTTGCAGTTTAACGGTGGAATTGGGCAAGAGCCGTTTGCCGGATTTTCCGACGCCCGATGGCGTGCCCTTGGCCGATTTTCTCGCCAGCGAATCGCATGCGGGCTTGCGCCAACGTCTGGAGTTGCTGTATCCCGACCCGGTCGAGCGCGAAAAGCAGCGGCCTACCTATGTCGAGCGCCTGGATTTCGAAATCGAGACCATCGCGCAGATGGGTTTTCCGGGTTACTTCCTGATCGTGGCCGACTTTATTCAGTGGGCCAAGAACAACGGCGTGCCGGTCGGGCCGGGGCGCGGCTCGGGCGCCGGTTCGCTGGTGGCGTATAGCCTGAAGATCACCGATCTCGATCCCTTGCGTTACGAATTGCTGTTCGAGCGCTTCCTTAATCCCGAGCGCGTATCGATGCCCGACTTCGATATCGACTTCTGCCAAGAAGGCCGCGACCGGGTGATCGATTACGTCAAGAAAAAATACGGCGCGCATGCGGTGTCGCAGATTGCGACTTTCGGCACCATGGCGGCCAAAGCGGTGATCCGCGATGTCGGCCGCGTACTCGATCTGGGGTTCAATTTCGTCGATCAGTTCGCCAAACTGATCCCGAACGAGATTGGCATCACGCTCAAGGAGTCGCTCGAGAAAGAGCCGCTGATCCGCCAACGCATCGAGGCCGAAGAAGAGGTCGCCGAACTGTGGGCTTTGGCCGAGCGGCTCGAAGGCTTGACGCGCAATGTCGGCATGCATGCCGGCGGCGTGTTGATCGCGCCGGGCAAATTGACCGACTTTTGTCCGCTGTACGCGGCTTCGGGCAGCGAGTCGGTGGTGTCGCAATTCGATAAGGACGATGTCGAAAAGGCCGGCTTGGTCAAGTTCGACTTTCTCGGCTTACGCACCTTGACGATACTCGACGAGGCGGTGCGGCTGGCGAAAGAGGTCGAAGGCGCGGAGATCGACCTCGAAACCTTGCCGCTCGACGACCGGGCCACCTACGAGTCGGTGTTCAAGAACGCCAACACCACGGCGGTATTCCAGTTCGAATCCAGCGGCATGAAAGAGACGCTGGAGCAGGCCAAGCCCGACCGGCTCGAAGACTTGATCGCGCTCAACGCCTTATACCGTCCGGGGCCGATGGACTTTATCCCGAACTTCGTCGCGCGCAAGCACGGGCGCGAGCGCGTGGTTTATCCGCATCCCAGCCTGGAACGGGTGCTGGGTAATACCTACGGCATCATGATCTACCAAGAGCAGGTGATGCAGACCGCGCAGGTGGTCGCCGGCTACAGCCTGGGCGGTGCGGATTTGCTGCGCCGCGCGATGGGCAAGAAGAAAAAAGAGGAAATGGACCAGCAGCGCGCGGTGTTCGTCGCCGGCGCCGCGACCAATGCGATCCCCGCCGGTCAGGCGAACGAAATCTTCGACGTGATGGAGAAGTTCGCGGGCTACGGCTTCAACAAATCGCATGCGGCGGCGTATTCGCTCGTGGCCTATCACACCGCGTGGTTGAAGTGCCATCATCCCGCCGCCTTCGTCGCGGCGACCTTGTCGTCCGAAATGGCGAACACCGACAAGCTACAGTTTTTCTACAAGGACGCGCAGGACAACGGGCTGAACTTCCTGCCGCCGGATATCAATACGAGCGGAATTCGCTTTCGTCCGGTCGATAGCAAAACCATACGCTACGGCCTCGGCGCGATCAAAGGCACGGGCGAAGCGGCCTTGTCGTCGATACTCAAGGCGCGCAACGACGGGCCGTTCAAGGATTTGTTCGATTTCTGTCGGCGCATCGACAAGCGCGTGGTCAATCGCCGCGTGATCGAAACGCTGGTCCGCGGCGGCGCCTTCGACGCGATCGACGACCATCGCGCCAAATTGCTCGCCTCGACCGGCGTGGCGATGGAAGCGGCGGAGCAGGCCGGTCGCAATGCGATGCAAGCGAGCTTGTTCGACGATATCGAAGACGCCGCAGACGATACGCAACACTATGTCGATACCCCGCCTTGGGGCGAGCGCGAGCGGCTGATGCAGGAAAAGCAGGCGATCGGCTTTTTCCTGTCGGGCCACCCGTATGACGAATTCGCCAAAGAGTTGTCGGCCTTCGTCAAACGCCGCTTAGGCCAGCTCGAAGCGCAACGCGATCCGGTGCTGCTCGCGGGCGTGGTGATGTCGACGCGCACGCAGATGACGCGGCGCGGCAAGATGGGCGTGATCGCGCTCGACGACGGCACCACGCAACTCGAAGTCACCGCGTTTTCCGAAGTGTGGGACAGTCAGCGCGACAAGATCAAGGTCGATTCGCTGCTATTGGTCGAAGGCAAGGTGCAGAACGACGACTACAGCGGCGGCCTGCGCGTCACGGCGGAAAAATTGCTGACGCTGGCCGAAGTGCGCAGCCGCTTCGCGCGCAGCCTGCGCCTGACGGTGCAAGCTAAAGTCGATCTCCAGCATGTGCACGCCTTGCTTGCGCCATTCCGTCGGGAAGCATCCTGCCCGATTTGTTTGTCGTACAGCAACGACGAGGCGACCGCGGATTTGCGCTTGCCCGAGTCCTGGCAGGTGAGGCTGGAGGACGCTTTGCTCGACGGGCTGAGCGAGTATTTGAATGCGGAGAACGTTAAGGTGGTGTACGCCTAGCCGCACGATTTCCCATCCGTCTCGCCAGCGCCGAGTTTTATCCTAGAAGCCTCTTTTATCCACGAAAAGCACGAAAGACACGAACAAAAACAAGGTGTTGTACTGAGTTGACGTTCCTTCGATTCACGCAGCAATTCGTCGATCAGCGCCTTGGGATGCACCTTCTCCTGAATGTAGAGCGGCGGCGCATGGACGACGAGATCGCTCCAGTCCTGCTCGTCCTTGCCGCGCCACACCAGTTGCGGATCGAGATCGCGGTTTCTGTCCGACCTCGGGTAGCGCACCTGCTTGGGTTGCTTTTGCACATCCTCAAGCACCGGCTCGTATTCGGCGGTGGGGATGTTCTTGCGTTTTGCCTCGTCGTGGGTGATCTGCTCGACGTTCTTGGGGGTGGGTTGTTGGGTCATTACTGAGCGGTTCCTTGGTAGCCCATTTGCTTTGCCATACGTTTCAGGCCGTCGATAAACACGTTGAAGCTGCGCGAGCGGTTGCCGATTTCGTGCATGTGTTGCGCCATGAGGCGAGCGGCGCTGCCCTTTTGAAACTCGTGAACCAGCCTTGTCAGTTCTTGCGACGGTTTTTCCCAAGCATCCGGTTCGGCGAAGCGCTTACGCAGCGCCGGGGTGTCGAGTTTGGAATTGAAGGCGCGCGCCAAGGCTTGCAGGTCGCCGATATACCAGCTTTCCAGTTCTTGGCAAATCAGGCGCACCAGTGTATCGGAGCGACCGTTGTCTTCGCAGATGTTCCGCAGGCGAGCCTTGAGATCGCTACAGTCGGCATTGTCGTTGTCGCGCACGATGACAAAGCGGTCGCCGGGAATTCGCCATGCCTTTAGTTTGATCGGGATGCTTTTGTCTAGGTCGCTCTTCCCTTCGTGGGGGATGCAAAGGAAATGCTGGTGTTCGATCCAGCCCGGAAACAGACGCGGCAGCAGCCCTAGCAGCAAGGTTTTCATCGACGGCTCTTCGAGCAGAAAGACGATGCGGCCATTCATCGATTGACGCCCTCGAACAGGCCTTGCTTCCAGAGATAGCCGGGCAGGTCGCCTGCTTCGAACAACGCGCGCAGGTTCTCGGAGTCACTGGCGCGGCTGATGGTGGTGAAACCATTTTCCTTGCGGAGACAATAGATTTCATCCAACTTCAAGGCGTTGAGAAAATCGGGGGAATGGGTCGAGATAAATACTTGCCCGCCGCGACGGGCATAGTTACGGAACTCTTCGGCGAGTTCGAGCAGCAATTCGGGATAGAGCTGGTTTTCCGGCTCCTCGACCGCCAGTAGCGGAAAGGGCTTGGGGTCGTGCAACAACACCAGATAGGCGAACATCTTGATGGTGCCATCGGATACAAAGCGCGATATGAACGGGTCTTTGAAACTACCGTCCTGAAAGCGCAATACAAGGCGACCGTCTTCTG
>DATETD010000425.1:0-7578 GCA_035283885.1 Rhodocyclaceae bacterium | reverse complement strand
ACGCAATACTCGTCGCGCCAAGCCTCTTCGAAACGCAAGGTGACCGGCATCAGCAGAATCGGCGTCGTCTTGGCCAATACCGGGATCGCACGTATGCGTTTGGCGAGTTCCAGCCCGCTGTCGGCGCCCAATTCGAGATCGAGCAAGACCACACGGAAAGGGCGTGCCGTGGCGGCGGCCATTTCGAGGCGCGACATCGCTTCGCCCCCGTCGTCGATCGATTCCACCCGCATGCCGAATGCTTCCAGCGCACTTGTCAGCGCCATGCGCGCGCTCTTGTTGCGCTCGACCACCAAGGCCCGCATCCCCAACAAGGGGTTGATGGCGGCAAGATCGGTCTCATTGCTGGATACGATCAATTGCGCCGACGCCCAAAAACGCGAACCTCGTCCCAACTCGCTGACCAAGCCGACATTGCCGCCCATCAGACCGGACAACTGTTTGGCAATCGCCAGCCCCAAGCCGGTGCCGCCATAGCGCCGTGTGGTGGAGGCGTCCGCCTGGGAAAACGCCTGGAATAGCCGCTGACGTTGAGCCTCGTCGATGCCTATCCCCGTATCGGCGACCGCGAACACGATTTCGCACAGATCGCCGACGCCGAACGCCTCATCCGTCTTGCCGTGCAGGACGTGCCCGAGAGGGCGCAGATGCGTCGTTTGATTCGCCGTACTGATTTCAATCACCACCTCGCCGTGCTCGGTGAATTTGATCGCATTGCTGACGAAGTTGGTCAAAATTTGCCGTAAACGCGCCGGATCGCCGAAACAACGTCGCGGCACATTCGCCGCGATATAGGTCACCAATTCCAGCCCCTTGCTATGCGCCCGCTCGGCAAACAGCGACGCCACATTGCCGATCAATTCGCGCAGATCGAATTCGATCTGCTCCAGATCCAGCTTACCCGCCTCGATTTTGGAAAAATCGAGAATCTCGTTGATGATATCGAGCAAGGATTTGGCGGATTCGAGCACGGTCTGGCCGAAATGACGCTGTTCGTCGTTCAGCGGGGTGTCCAGCAGCAATTCGGTCATGCCGAGCACGCCGTTCATCGGCGTGCGGATCTCGTGGCTCATATTCGCCAGAAATTGCGATTTGGCGATATTCGCCGCTTCGGCCTGCTCCTTGGCGACTTTCAACTCTTTGGTGCGCCGCTCGACTTCGGCTTCGAGTCCCTCCCGATGCTGAATCAGTCGCTGGTCGCGCGCTTCCACCTGCTCCAGCATTTCGTTGAAGCGCTTGACCAATAAGCCGACTTCGTCCTTGGCCAGCGGCAGTTGTACGCGCAAGGAATAATTCTCGTGACGTGCGATATCGTCCGCCGCATTCGCCAATTGCAGCACCGGATCGGCCACCCAACTCTTGAAACGAAACGCCATCGCCATCGCCAATGCAAACGACACCAAGGTGCCCAACACAATCAGCGCAATCTGAGCAAAAAAAGCCGACCACGCCGGCATCATGTCCGCGACGACGACGATGCTGCCCAAACGCTCGTTGTCCTGCTCTATCGAGCGCGTGAGCGGCAAGCGCGTCACGACGATTTGGAGAATGCCGGGGAGTACGGAGGCTTCCCTGGGATCGATGCGCGCCGCCAGAACCTGCGACTGACGCGGATAACTCGCGATGCGACGCCCCTCTTGATCGTAGATCGCCGCCGCCGCGACGATAGGCGCTACCGCCAGCGCCGACAAGGTGTCTTCCGCGCCGCGGTGATCGCCGAAAGTCAGCGCCGCGCGCGCATTGGCGCCGGTCGCATCGGCCAAGCTGGTCAACTGCGACAAAGTCTGTCGATGAAAATTGACCAGACTGCTGACGCTCACCACCATGAAGATGATCAGCAAGCCCGTGCCGACCGGCAAGGTCAGCGCCAGCATCAGCTTACGCACCAGAGAATAATCGCGAATCCGCTCGATCAGAGACTTCATTATGCCTGTACGATAAATAGTCATTTGCGCATATTACGCGCCAATTTAAGCAACTGCGCGCTGATGCGTAACGGCGAGCGACGCGCCAACTCGGGATTGATCTCGAACGCCACCTTCTGCTCGTTCGACACCAGCGCAATTAGGCTGCCGGCCTCCAGCATGGCTTCGCCTTCGCCGACTGTCAACACCGCTTGCGTTTGCACGGCTTTAAATAACTCGGCGCTGCGCTTGGCTTCGCTGTCGGCCACCGCCAGTACATGACATCCCGACAACTCTTCCTTGCGGACGATCATGCGCGTCTTCAACGCATGACCCTGAACGACCTTTCCTTCCAACGCCGTCAGCGCCAAGGAAAACCCCTCCTTGCCACCCGCGACGCATAATAACATCTCATTGCCTGCGGGCAAAGCCTCGTTCGGCCAATCGGTGAATTTGATGAAATTGAAGACAAACGCCGCTTTGACGGCGCTCTCGCTGACGCCTTGAGCCAAGGCTGCGCCCGCTACGATCAAGCCCAAAACCACACCTCGCCGCAGCAGGCGCGATCGAGCGCGCATTAGAAGCGGTAGGCGAGTTTAAGCTGCCAGATGCGGCCCTCGATCGCCATCCGATCGCGCGGCAAGAGCGTTGCTCCAGTCAATAATCCGTTATCGAAACCGACGTCCTTGCCGCTAGGATCGTCGGCGCGACGATCGAACAGGTTATACACGCCGGCGGAAAACTCCCATCTGCCGTTGGCGCGACTTTCCAGCGGGCGCGAGATCGTCAAATTAGCCACGGCGTATCCCTTGACCCGGTCGTTCCAGGTAGTGCGCGGACCGATCGCCAACAGCGCGGAATTCAAGCGCCAATGGTTCGCCACCGGCCAGCGAAAATTCAATTTACCCATGACGCGCGGCGAGTTGTCCAGCCAGCGCCCCGTAGCGTCGGCGGCGCGCGTCAATTCCAGACTGGAGCGCAGATGTCCGCCGCCCTCCCAGGCGCGCTCGACCTCGACCTCCAGCCCCCGACCGCGAATCGTGTCCTGATTCAAAAATTGCAGCACATCGGGAACCAGCGACGCCACGTCGGGATTGGGTACGGAAGTCTGGCCGATCTGCTTTTGCATCACATAGTAATAGCCGCTCAAGGTCAGCTTCAAATCGCGATGAAAGAAATGCTCCAGCGTGGCTTCATAGGTCTTGATGTTTTCGGGCTTGAGCGTCGGATTGCCGATTTGCTGATCCGGATAGCCATAGGAAAGCTCGTAGGTATTCGGCGCACGGAAGGCGCTGCCGTACATTAGTTTGACCACATCCTGCGCACTGGGCTTAATCACCGCCGCCAGACGCGGGCTCCAGCGACCGTCCTGACCCGAGCTACGGTCGAAACGCACGCCGCCGGTCAAACTGAATTGCTCGCCGAACTGATACTCGTCCTGCACATACACGCCCCAGCGACTCGAACGGTGGATTTCGTTGAGTTTCTCCGCAAATGGATCGCTGTCGTAATTCGACATATCCTGGCGTCGATTGGCCTGCAACTCCAACCCGGACACCCAACGATGCCGGCCGTTCGCGGCCAGCCACTTCAGCTCCCCGCCCCACCAGCGTCCATGCGACTTATCGATATTGAGAATGCGCGGCGGCGGATCGTAGAGATAATCGCCATGAAAATCGTAGCTGCCGTGAAACACGCGCGCCGACAGCTCCGTGCCGGCGGCGAACGAACGCGCCCAGCGCGCATCGATAAACCCCTGCTCATCGCGTTGGATATTGGCGGGATCGTTGAACACCACCCCGGTCAACGCGGCGGGATTGCCCTTGCCGCGCCGCGCCAAACCTGCCGTGATGCTCCATTCGCCCGAGGAAAACTTGCCGAATAGTTTTTCATTACGCTCATAGTCCGCCCCATAGGTGCGGGCGTCGAACTCGGGGAAATACAGATCGTCGCCACGGCTCCCGGTGCGACTGGCGGACAGCAGCAGATCGCCGCCATTGTCCAACGGTCGCCCATAAGAGGCGCGCCACTGCTCGGCGCGATAGCGACCGACACTCGCCGCCACTTCGGCGCCGACCTCCTGCCCGCGACGGGTAATCACATTGACGATGCCGAACAAGGCGTTGCTGCCATACACCGAAGAACTCGGGCCGCGCACAATCTCCACCCGGTCGATCAAATCGATATCCAGCATGAACTCGCTGCCGATAAAACCCTGATCGAAGATGTTTTCGTTGGTTCGATAACCATCGATCATCACCAGCAAGCGATCGTTGAAGTCGCCCGGCGGCGCAAAACCGCGCACGCCGACATATTGGTACACCCGGTCCGACGTTACATAGAAGCCGCGCACCGCCGCGAGGATATCGCCTAGCGTGCGATATCCCGCCGCCTGAATATCGGCGCGGCTGACCAAGGTCACCGACGACGGCGCATCGCTGGTTTTTTGCGCGAACTTCGACGCGCTGATCACTTCCACATCCAGCAATTGCTCCAAGGACATCGCGGTGAGATCCACTGGGGTCGGTTGCGCGTGCGCCGACACGGCGCCAAGCAGGCCGCAGCAGGCCAGCCACCGGCGTCGCCCTGAGAGAACGCGTAGCAGCGTATGGGAAATGGCGCGAAAGGTCGTCATCGTGGAAACTCCGTCAAACACATCGAATGGGAATTCTCGCATCAAAGCGCCGTGAAGTGGTAATCGAAATCGCCATTGCAGCCGAACGTTTTAGCGACTAAGCTACTGCGCGCGCGACCGTTCCACCGTCCGTTACGCCCATGGCGCGCCTTTTCTGCAAAACTCGGCGCTGGCGAGACGGATAGACCGTTTCAGATAAACCGCTTCATGACTCCCGATAACTCGACATTGATCTATCCGCCGCGCACGCTCGCGCTGCTCGCCACATTGCCGACAATGGTGATAGCGTTGTCGGCTTTGCTGGGCTGGGCGCTCGATCGTCCGCCGCTGGCCGCCTGGCTCGATGGCGCCATCCCGATGGCGCCGAGCACCGCCGGACTGTTTTTCGCCATCGCCGCCAGCCTATTGCTTGCCGCCTGGCAACCGCATGACCGTCTGTGGCAAAAACCGGCGCTCGGTGCGGCGCTGCTCGCCTTAGGATCGAGCGCCTATGCGCTATCGACGATGTCGCTCGACCTCGTCGCCTTTATCGACCGCGTTGTCGCCGCGACATCGATCGCCGGCTTCTTGCCGTCATCGATCGGTCGCATGTCCCCGCTCACCGCGATGGGATTTTTTTCGACCGGTCTGGCGCTGCTGATGTTCGGCTTATCGGATAAATGGCGGCGCGCACGGTGGCTGGGCGATATCGCGCTCGTGGCGGTGTTTCTACTCGGATTCGTCGGCATTCTCGGCTATCTCTATCGCACGCCGTTGCTTTACGGCAGTCAGATGACGCCGATCGCCCTGCCGACCGCTGTGCTTTTTCTGCTGTTGGCGGTGGCGCTGGGCGCCTACCAGCCCGAACGTTCGCGCTGGATGCCGCTGTTTTTCGGCGCTTCGTCGCAAGCCATACTGCTACGCGCTTTTTTACCGACCATCGCCTTGCCGCTGCTGGCGATGGGTTGGGTCGAAACACACATCGACGCCTGGATAAGCCACGTCAATCCAGCCGTGATCGCCACCCTCAAAACCGTCCTGCTGACGATCCTCGCTTCGCTGTTGATTGCCGACTTAGCCAAGCGCATCGGGCGGCGTTTCGATCTGGCTCAGGCCACGCTGCGCGAACGCGAACAGCATTATCGCTCGGTGACCGAATCGGCCAGCGACGCCATCGTCAGCGCCGACGACGACAACCGGATCATCGGTTGGAATGCCGCCGCCGAACGACTCTTCGGCTTCAGCGAACGGGAAATCGTTGGGCGCTCGCTCGACGAAATCATCCCAAATAAATTTCAGCAACACCATAGTCTCGGCGTGCGGCAGGCGTTGCAGGGAGAACCCCTCGCCATCGGTCGCGTGCTCGAAGTCGCCGGTCGCCGCAAGGACGGCAGCGAATTTCCGTTGGAGCTGTCGCTGGCGCAGTGGGAAAACACTCAAGGCCGCCACTGCTTTACCGGCATCTTGCGCGACATCGCCGAACGTAAATTGCAGGAAGAACGCACTCGCCATCTGCTGACGGAAAAGGAGACCTTGTTAAGCAATGTCATGGTCGGGATCGCTTACGTCAAGAACCATCGCCTGGTTTCATGCAACCGGCGTTTCGAGGATTTATTCGGCTACGGCGGAGGCGGCGACGGCGGCAAATTGATCGGCCAGTCCGTCGCCATCCTCTTCGCTACGCATGAAGCGTTTCAAGCGGTGAACGAACGCGGCGACGCCACGCTGGCGGCGGGCAAAAACTTCAGCGAGGAAGTCCAGTTCAAGCATAAAAATGGGCATACTTTCTGGGGGGCGCTCACGGGAAATGCGCTCGACCCTCGGCGTCCCGACGAGGGCAGCATCTGGATGTATGCGGATATTTCCGAGCGCGTCATGGCCGAAGCCGCGCTGCGCGACAGCCGCGACTTCTACCAAAGCATTATCTCCGCCACTCAAGAAGGATTCTGGCTCGTCGATGAGACGGATCGACTGCTCGACGTCAATGCCTCCTACGTGCATCAATCCGGCTACAGCCGCGACGAGTTGCTGCATATGCATGTCGCCGATCTCGAACTCAAACGGCGGCACGAAGAAGTCGGCAACCACGACGCGAGGCTGAAATATCGCGGCGCCGACTTGTTCGAAACCGTGCATCGGCGCAAGGACGGCTCCACCTGGCATGCCGAGGTCAGTTGCACTTACCGCGCGACGCCGCGCGGCGGGCAGGTGTTTGCGTTTATCCGCGATATCAGCAAACGCAAACACATCGAGATGCAATTGAAAGAGCATAAAGAGCACCTCGAAGAGTTGGTGCGGCTGCGCACCGCCGATCTGGCCAAGGCGCTCGAAGCCGCGAAACAAGGCGACCGCGCCAAAGACGCGTTTCTCGCCAATGTCAGCCACGAACTGCGCACCCCCTTGAATGCGGTGATCGGCCTGTCGGGCCTGGCGCGCCAACTCAGCACCGATGCGAAACTCAGCGATTACATGAACAAGATCGCCAATGCCGGCAAAACCCTGTCGCGCATCATCAACGACTTGCTCGACCTGTCGAAAATCGCCGCCGGACGCATGGAACTCGACCCCGCCACGTTCAGCCTGCGCCAAGTCGTGGCGCGCAGCAGTTCGGTGATGTCGTTCCACCTCAGCGACAAGGGGTTGACCTATGTCGAAGAAATCGCCGCCGACGTGCCCGACGCGCTGGTCGGCGACAGCTTGCGCATCGAGCAGATGTTGTTGAATCTATTGAGCAATGCGATCAAATTTACCCCGGCAGGCCAGGTGACCCTGCGTATCGCCTTGCTCGAACGCGCCGCCGCCGAAGTCCGCCTATCGATCGAAGTCGAAGACACGGGCGTCGGCATGCGCGCGGAAGATATGAGCCGTTTGTTCACCCCGTTCTCGCAGGTGGACGCCTCGATCAGCCGCAAATACGGCGGCACGGGTCTTGGGTTGGCCTTATGCAAACGACTGGCGCAGATGATGAAAGGCGATATCCGCGTCGTCAGCCGGGAGGGCTGCGGCGCTACATTCCAAATCGAACTGTGGCTCGCGGTCGGCAACTCCGCCGATCTGCCC